>NZ_LPWD01000445.1 GCF_001723295.1 Methyloceanibacter marginalis | reverse complement strand
AAGTTCGGTCGTGCCCCTTTGCCGGCCGAACCCCTTGGCCTCGGTTACAGTGATGCCCTGTAGCCCAATCTCTTGCAGGGCTTCCTTCACCTCGTCGAGCTTGAAGGGCTTGATGATCGCTTCAATCTTTTTCATTCTTCGTGATACCTCCCAGCAACGCACAGCAGCCCTTCGCCGCGAAGTCGCGCCGCTAATTAAAAGCACTACGCGCCAGCCAAAGCACGCAATGTGCCAACTTTATGTGCGAAAGTTTTTCAAATGATTCCAGCACCATATCGCCTAATCGCAAATTGTGAAGGCGAAATGAATTGGACGAGTGCCCACTATATAGGCGGCGCGCCTAATATTCGTGCAGAAATGCGTCGGACCCGAACGCATCGGCGGAAGGCAAAGCCATGCATGAGCTGTTGACCGCGGAGGAAATGGGACGCGCCGACCGCATCACCATCGAGGGCGGCGTGCCCGGTGCGGTGCTCATGGAGAATGCGGGCCGCGGCGTCGCCGATGAGATTTCGGCGCGGTTTCCCGATGCCTCGACGGTCGCGTTGCTGTGCGGTCCCGGCAACAACGGCGGCGACGGTTTCGTCGCGGCGCGGCATCTCCTGGAGCGCGGTTATCGCGTGCGCCTCGGCTTCGATGGCGACCCGGCCAAGCTCCCGGCCGATGCCGCTCACATGGCGGCACGGTTCAAGGGCGCCGTCGGACCGCTCGGCCCCGATCTGCTTGCCGATGCCGAAGTGATCGTGGATGGGCTGTTCGGGGCAGGGCTTGCGCGGCCGATCGAAGGCAAGCTTGCCGCGCTGATCGACCAAGCCAACGAATGCGGGGCGCCGATCATCGCCATCGACGTGCCGAGCGGCATCGACGGCACGACCGGCGCCGTCCGCGGTACGGCCATAGGTGCCTCCGCAACGGTCACCTTCTTCCGGCGCAAGTCTGGGCATCTCTTGCTGCCGGGCAGGCTTTACTGCGGTGCCGTGCGCGTCGTCGATATCGGCATCCCGGCGCCGTTCTTGAAACCGAGCCTGACACCTTCGCCAATGAGCCCGGCTTGTGGCTTCCCGCGTTTCCCTGGCCCACGGAGGAGGGGCACAAAATATCTGCGCGGTCACGCACTGGTCGCCTCCGGTCCCATGGACGCGACCGGCGCGGCGCGGTTGGCCGCGCGTGGTGCGCTGAGGGCCGGCGCAGGGCTCGTCACCGTCGCCTCGCCGCGCAACGCGCTCGCCGTGAATGCGGCACAACTCACCGCGATCATGGTGCGCGAGGCGGACGGCCCCCAAGGCATCGCCGCGCTGCTTGCCGATCCGCGCAAGAATGCCTTTCTCATCGGTCCGGCCCATGGTGTCGGCGAAGAGACGAGGGCCATGGTGCTCGTGGCCCTCAAGGCGGGACCGGCTGTGGTGCTCGACGCCGACGCGCTGACATCGTTCGCGGACGACAAGGAGGCGCTGTTCGAGGCGATCCGTGCGCGTGAAGCGCCCGTGGTGATGACCCCGCATGAGGGCGAGTTCGCCCGCCTGTTCGGCGATGTTGCGGGAGACTCGAAGGTCGAGAAAGCCCGCGCCGCCGCGTCTCGGGCCGCGCGACCGTGGTGCTCAAAGGCGCGGATACCGTCGCGGCGCCGGACGCAGGCGGTCATCGACGCCAACGGCACCCCGTGGCTCGCCACGGCAGGGTCCGGCGATGTGTTGGGGGGCATGGTTCTCGGGCTGCTGGCCCAGGGCATGAGCGGATTTCTCGGGGCAAGCGCGGCCGTTTGGATGCACGGCCAGGCGGCCAGGATCTTCGGGCCGGGGCTGATCGCCGAGGATCTGCCGGAGATGCTGCCGCAGGTCTTTCGGGGCCTGGAAAGGGACCGGGCGCAGGGCTGACCGCAGCCTGTGGATGGCTCCCAAGGCGGGGCGCGACCGTTTATTGACACACTCCGAGGTTATGGGGGACATGAAGGGTAGCAGCCCTATCGAAGAGGCCGAGCCGACGCCGCCATGGCATCCTTTCGCGCGAAAATTTGTCTGACGCTTGCCGCCGGGTTGGCCGCCGCTGTCGCAGTACTGGGCGCGGCCCAGGCCGAGGATCAGGTTCTGCTGCGCGCCCGCGAAGGCGCCGCGGCCATGATCCGGGGGCAGTTCGAGCGCGCGGTCTCCCTCTATGACGAGGCCTTGGCCACGCCGGACGTTTCCAAATTCGTCCAGGCCAGCATCTACAGCGATCGCGGCGTCGCCAAATGGCGCATGAAGCAGACTCGGGAAGCGGTCGACGACTCAACGAATCCATTCAGCTCTCGCCGGAAAGCGCCACCGTCTACAACAACCGTGGCAACGCGCTGATGGATCTCGGGCATCCTGAGGAGGCCATCAAGGACTTCGACCGCGCTATTCAGCTTCAGCCGTCCTACGGCGCCGCCTATAACAACCGCGGCAACGCCTATGCCGCCCTGCATGACTATGACGCCGCGTTCCAGTCTTTCCGCAACGCCACGACGCTTTTGCCGAAGAGCCCTGCACCCTTCAATGGGCGCGGACGCACGCACACCGAACTCGACCGCTATCACGCGGCCATACGCGACCTGACCCGTGCCATCGAGCTCGACCAGAAATATGCCGCCGCGTACCGCAACCGCGCCGAAGCCAATTTCGCCCTCGGCAATTACGGCGAAGCGGCGGAGGACGCCACCCAAGCGCTCGATCTGGAGCCCGACCGGCCGCAGCCCAAGCTCGTGCTGCTGCGCGCCGAAGCCTACGCCGCCGAGAATCAGTTCCGCGAAGCGATTGCCGACTTCGACCGGGCGCTCGAACTCGACCCCAATTTGATCGAAGCTTACGTGGAGCGCGGCGTGCTGTTCGCCAAGAACAACCGCTACGACGACGCCATCGGCGATTACAATCGCGCCATCGAGATGGATCCTAAGAACGCCAAGGCCTTCGCCATGCGCGCCGAGGCGAAGTTGAAGCAGGACGCGCCGGCTGAAGCGTTGACCGACGTCAACCAGGCGCTTCTCCTAAGCCTTGGCGATCCGCTCGCCTTGCGCATCCGCGGCAACATTTACGAGGCGGAGGAGCGCGTCGGCGACGCCATCTACGATTATCAAAAGGCCCTGACCAAGGACCCGTTCCAGGTCGAATCCCGCGCCGCGCTCGTCCGTCTCGATCAAGAGCTGCCGGCGGAGACCGGCCAGCCGCTCGGCGAGCCCGTCGACGGCTGGGTCGTCAGCGAGCCGTCGCCCGACCGCTACATCGCCACCAACCCGGACTACCGCGGCCTGCGCGCCGAGATCGAGATGTTCGGCAAGGGTCAGCCCAAGATCCTGGAATGGAAGCTGATGCGCGGCGCCCTGTCCGGCATCGGGTTGCTGAAATACTACGCCGGCAGTGTCGGCGAGGACGGCGACCTGGAATATGTGGCCATTATCGATACCCGCGCCAACAAGATCGTCTCCATCGAGCCGGAGCGTTGGGGGTCGAAACCCGCCACCTGGACCTGGCAGGCCGTTTCGGTCGTGGTGACCGATCCGGACGGCCATTCCAACGAGGTTGCTTGCGCAAGGTTCGTCAATCCGCCCCTGTGGCCCGCCGCCAGGACGACGGGTTTTTCGGCGGCCAGAGCCGAAGCCGCCAGAGAACGCAACGCCGCAGCGGTGGTGGCGGCGGCGGTAGCCCCGGCATGCTCGATTGGCTGTTCCGCTGATGCGGATTGCCGGCGCCTGCCAAAGACAGTCATGACCCGGTTTCTTGCCAGCGTGCGCGACCCCGCAGAGGCGGAGACGGTCCTCGCCGCGGGCGCCGATATCGTCGATCTCAAGGACCCGGCGCAGGGCGCACTCGGCGCTGTCGCGCCGGAGATTGTCGAGGCGTGTGTGGCGGAAATCGCGCGCCGCGCGCCGGCGAGCGCCACGGTGGGCGATCTCCCCATGGAGCCGGCCAGCGTTGCGCAAGCGGTGGCGGCGACAGCGGCCTTGGGCGTTGACGATGTGAAGCTCGGCATTCTCCCCGGCGGCGATCCGCAAGGCTGTTTTGCCGCTTTGCGTGCGCTTGACCTGCGCACGGGGCTGATCCTCGTGTTCTTCGCCGACGCTATGCCGGCCTTCGATCCGGTCGCGGCGGCGATCGCCGCGGGCGCACGGGGACTGATGCTCGACACCGCCGGCAAGGGGACGGGCGCGCTCCCCGACCATATGGCCATGGATGACATCGCGCGCTTCGTGGAGGCGGGGCGCTGCGCGGGCCTCATGGTCGGCGTTGCCGGGTCTCTGCGGGCCTCCCATGTGGCGCCGCTGCTCGCGCTTGAGCCCGACGTGATCGGCTTTCGCGGCGCGCTGTGCCGCGACGGGGTGCGGGAGCGCGGCCTCGATCCGCAAGCCTGCCGTCGGATCCGGGCCTTGATCCCGGCGGCTCAGGCCGACGAGCAGCGTTTCCAGGAGCCGCACGCCGCCGCTCTGTGCAGCTTCGGCAAGGCCGTAAGCCTCGACAGGACCGGAGCGAATGATGGAACAGCGACTGGGACGCGTGTCCTCCACGCGCGAAACGGGCGACACCCTGACCGGATTTTCGTGCACGATTACGTGCTCGATGTGGAGATCGGGGTGCACCATAACGAGAAAGGCGTGACGCAGCGCGTGCGCTTCTCCGTCGACATCGACGTCGCGCCGAGCACGGGCGCTCTCGATGACGACATCGCGCGCACCCTCGACTACGACTATGTCATCAACGGCATCAAAGAGATCATCGCCCGGGGACACATCAATTTGGTGGAGACCCTGGCCGAGGAGGTGGCGCGGCATTGCCTGGCCCATCCGCGCACGGCCTGGGTCAAGGTTGTCATCGAGAAGCTCGACAAGGACCCCGGCGCCGTCGGCGTCGAGATCGTCCGGAGGAAGCGGGAGGACTGAGATGGACGCCGCGCTGCAAGGAGCCGCGTCCGTCTCGCGCGCGTCGACCCCCCGTCCTCATCGTGGTCAAGCTTGGCGGCAGCGTCGTCCGTTCAGGCGCGCTTGCCTCCTGGCTCGAGGTCATTGCCGGCGCCGATATCCCCGTGGTGATCGTGCCGGGGGGAGGGCGCTCGCCGACGAAGTGCGCAGCTGCCAGCAGCAGCTTGGATTCGGCGAGGCATCCGCCCATCGCATGGCGTTGCTGGCCATGGACCAGCTTGCCTGGGCCGTCGCGGGCGTCCGCCCCGGCTTCGAAGTGGGCACCGCGGAAGAGGCCTTGCGCGCAATCCTCGGCCGCGGTCTCGTCGCGGTCTGGGCGCCATCGGCGTGATCGCCGAACGCACCGATATCGAGGCCACCTGGCGGCTGACCTCCGACAGCCTGGCGCTTTGGCTTGCCGGCAAGCTCGGCGCCGAGCACTGCTACCTCATAAAGTCGGTCGCAGCAGTGCGCGGCACGAGAAGCGCGCACACCCTTGTGGCCGAAGGCGTGGTGGACGAAGCCTTCCCGGCCATGCTCGCCGACACGGGCGCCGCGCGGCGATGTTCGGCCAAGGCGATCAGCAGGCGCTGGCCGAGGTGCTCGCCGGCGACGCGGCGCACGCCGGACTTCTGATCGAATAGGCTGAAGACCATGGCCGAGAACATTCTGTTTCTGACCGGACATCTGGCGCAGCCTCGCCTGGAAGCCGTGCTCGACAGCATGGACGCGGAGTTCGACTGGAAGGTGTGCGATATCGGCGTGAAGGTCGCGGCGCTGATGACCGAGGAGATCATCCTGCGCCGGCTGGAGTCGGCGGGCGCTGCGGAGAAGATCATGCTGCCCGGCCGCTGCCGCGCCGATCTCGACCGGCTGAGCGCGCATTACGGGGTGCCGGTCGTGCGCGGACCGGACGAGGTCAAGGATATCCCGACCTACTTTGGCCGTGCGCGCAAAGCCTCCGACATGACGCAATACGACATCCAAATCTTCGCGGAGATCATCGATGCCACGACCCTGAGCATCGAGGAAATCCTCGAGCGCGCCGAGGAATACTCCCACAAGGGCGCGAACGTGATCGACCTGGGGTGCCTGCCCGATACGCCGTTTCCCCATCTCGAAGAGGCGGTGGGCGCGCTCAAGAAGCACGGCTACAAGGTCAGCATCGACTCCGCGGACCCGGACGAGCTACTGCGTGGCGGCAGGGCGGGCGCCGACTATCTGCTGAGCCTCAACGAATCCACGCTCCACATCGCCGACGAGGTCGCATCCGTCCCGGTCCTCATCCCCAAGGACCATGGCGACATGGCCTCGCTCAACCGGGCGATGGACGCGCTCGACGCCAAGGGACTGCCATATCTCGCCGACCCCGTGCTCGATCCAATCAATTTCGGCTTCATGCAGTCTCTCGAACGCTATGCGCAGCTTCGCCGGGAGCGGCCGGACGTCGATATTCTCCTCGGCACCGGCAATCTCACCGAGCTGACCGACGCCGATACCACGGGGATCACCGCCGTGTTGATCGGCATCGCGTCCGAGCTCGGGATCAAGAACGTGCTGGTGGTGCAGGTCAGTCCGCATACACGGCGGACCTACGAGGAGCACGACATCGCACGGCGCATGATGTTCGCCTCCCGCGCCGACGCCGAGCTGCCGAAAGGGTACACGGACCAGCTGCTCGGCCTCCACGACAAGCGGCCCTTTCCGCAGACGCCAGAGGAGATCGGCGAGAACGCCGCCGCCGTGCGCGACAAGAATTATCGCATCGAGGTCGGCGAGGATGGCGTGCACATCTACAACCGGGACGGCCACCACGTCGCGCAGGACGTGTTCGAGCTGTTTCCGAAACTGGGGATCGACGAGGACGCGCCGCACGCCTTCTATCTGGCCGCTGAGTTGACCAAGGCCGAGATCGCTTGGCGCCTCGGCAAGCGTTACGCTCAGACGAGCCGCTCGATTGGGCGTCGCCGCCGATTCCCCGATCGACGACAGAACCCGGCTGAAGGATGCCGGACACACGCTGCTTGCGAAAAAGAAGAAGAAGGCGAGCAAGGCCTCATGACGCCGGGAAGGATTGCCCCATGCCGATGATCCGCGAATGCATCGTCACCACGCTGGGTGAGGAGGGCAGGGTGCATATCGCCCCGCTCGGCCTCATCGAGGACGGCGACGGCTGGATCATCGCCCCGTTCCGGCCCTCGGCCACGCTGGACAATCTGCGCACCACGCCGTTCGCCGTGGCGAATTTCACCGACGACGTGCTGGTCTTCGCCGGCTGTCTCACCGGCAACAAGGACTGGCCGACGCGTAGCGCCGCCGAAATCCCCGGCGCCGTGCTCGATGGGTCGCTGGCCCATGCGGAGCTCGCCGTCGAGCGCGTGGAGGAGGACGAGCTGCGCCCGCGCTTCCATTGCCGGATCGTGCATGAAGCCATTCACGCGCCCTTCAGGGGCTTCAACCGCGCGCAGGCCGCGGTCATCGAGACGGCGATCCTCGCCAGCCGCCTCAAGATGCTGCCGCGCGAGAAGATCGAGCAGGAGCTCGCCTATCTCCAGATCGCCGTGGAGAAGACGGCGGGCCCGCGCGAGCACGAGGCCTGGCGGATCCTGGTTGAGAAGATCGAGGACTTCTACAAGCACGCCCCCGCTTAGGGCGAAGGCAGCGCGGGTTCCGCCGCAGAAACGAAAGGCCGGAACATTTTCCGATACTGACCGGGCGTCAGTCCGGTCGAGCGCTTGAACAGTTTGCGGAAGAAGGGGAGGTTCTCGTAGCCGAGATCGGCAGCGATGGTCTCGAACGGAACGTCCTCGGTCTCGAGGCGCCGCTTGGCCTCCTCCACACGTAAGTTCTGCACATAGCCGATCAGCGTTGTACCGGTCGCGGCCTTGAAGCGCCGCTTGACGCTGCGCTCGGGGATACCGGCGATGGTAACGGCCTTGGCTACGGCGTCGGCGTCGCGATAGTGCTCGGCGAGCCACTGCTCGCAGGTCCGTACGACCGAATCCGCATGCGGCTGCGCCCGCACCAGCGCGGCATAAGGCAACTGCCCCTCGCTGTGCCATTTGAGCAGGTAGACCTTGGCAATGCGCAAAGCCTCGCCGGGACTCATATGCCGCGCGATGATGTGCAGCGCGAGGTCGTGCCACGACGTGGTGCCGCCGGCGGTTACGATGCGGCCTGCAGGGTCGGCGAACACCAGCGCGGGTTCCGGCCGGAACCGGACCTGTGGGAATCGGGTCCGGAACAAATCCGCGTAGCCCCAGTGCGAGGTGGCGTCCCTGTTGTCCAGGAGACCCGTCGCGGCCAGCATCACCGATCCCGAGCAGGCCGAGTAGATGGTGCTGCCGTCACGGTAGCGCTCGCGGACCCACGCCAGCAGCGATGGATACCGGCCTGCCATGTCATCGTCGGGCGCAAGCCACAGCTCCGGCAAGATAACGATATCGGCGCGGGGGTCGTCTTCGATACTGAGATCGGGCTGGACCGGAATCCTGTGTCCGCAGGTGAACGGGGCCTTCGATGGCGAAACGATCCGGACATGGATCGTTTGCCGCTGTGGTTCTGCGCCCGCCAATTGCTGCCAGAGCGAGCCGGCGGACGATAGGACGTCGATCATGCCGTAAAGCGCGGAGCCCGCGGTTTCGGGCACGGCGACAATGAGGGCTTCGACGGAAACGGTCTCGTTCATGGGCCGATCTTGGCACGAATCGACCCTTTTTGACGAAAAACGATCTGAGGGCGAGGAGCGGCGTTCTCTACCTTTAGCTCCAGGAGCCGCCGCACGGGTGCGGATGGCGAAATTCCAGGAGGAAGAATATGAGCACGCAACAAGCAATGACACAGCCGGTCACGGTCAATGGCCTCGATGTACAGGCAGCGTTCGAGACGATTGATGCCATCAAGGCCGATCCGGGCTTGGCTAGGTTCCAGTTCCGAGCCGCCAATACGTGGATCAGCGGCGGCACGAACCGCTCCACCATTCGCGACTTCTACGGAGCGGGTCTGAGGACGACTCACGGAAGGAACCGTTCGAGTTCACGAACGGAGAGCCGCCGGTGCTGCTCGGCGACAACGAGGGCGCCAACCCAGTGGAGTTTCTCCTGCACGCCATGGCGGGATGCGCCACCACCACGCTGGTGTTGCACGCGGCGGCACGCGGTATCACGATCCGGCATCTCTCGACGAAGCTCGAAGGGGAGATCGACATGCGAGGGATGCTTGGACTCGATGAGAGCGTGTCCCCGGGTTACGAACAAATCCGCATTCTCATGAAGATCGAGGCGGATTGCTCCGACGAGATGTTGGAAGATCTGTTGGACGTGGCGCGGACCCAATCTCCGGTGTGCAACACGGTCTGCCGCCCGGTTCCCGTCGTGATCGAGCGGGCTGCCGCGTAGGCACCGCGGGGCGCGAACCCTTATGGTCGCGCCCCAACAAGCCGCTCCGGCGCGGCGGCCTTGTACTTCCACCCGTGTCAGGTCGTCCCATCCCTGCTATAATTGCGCGACGGGAGGGACCGGGGGCTGCATGGGGCACAAGTAGCGAAGCTCCAACACTGGAGG
>NZ_LPWD01000444.1 GCF_001723295.1 Methyloceanibacter marginalis | reverse complement strand
CCTGCATGGAGTCGGCGTTGATGATCATGCCGCCCAAGGCCCGCGCCAGCGCGAGCGCCGCCGGGGATTTGCCGCTTGCCGTCGGGCCGGCGATGAGGACGGCCTCGGTCATGGCGCGCCTTCGTACGTTTGCGGCGCGGTCATTTGGTGCAGAGCCAAGGCCGGCTCCACAGGCGGTAGACGCCCCAATAGGTGTTCTCGACGGCGAAGCCGAAGCCCAGCGACTCCTTGGCCCAGTCGCCGTCACCGCCGAGAGTGCCCCTCAAGTGCCGGCTGAACGCATACTCATCGTTCCACTTGCCTTTCTGCTCGGCAATGAAGGTCTCGATATAGTCGCCGATGGGGATCGGTTGCTCGGGCAGAGCCTCGGCTTCTGGTTTCGCCTTGAACAGGTATCCAAGCGCGCCCGTCGACACGATCCGCACCTGGTGGAGATAACGATCCTCGACGGTGTCGATCGTGGCGTCCCAGAACACCGCATAGGTCTTGGCTTTTCTATGGACGCCGATGATGTCGAGGGCCGCGCGCAGCTTGGCGAGATCGGCGTCGTCGTCGAAATAAAAAAGGCCGCCCGCCGGGTGCTGGGTGGGGGCGCTCAGGATCGGGTCGCGGCCCGGCGCGTCCCAGCCGTAGAAGCCCGGCTCCGGGCCATCGCTGTATGGGGTCACGATCGTCGGCGCGCCGAGGCCAAGCCCTTGGGGGAGCCATTTCGAAGATCGCCGGGCATGACGGTAAGCGCGCGCCCGGGCCAGTCATTGTCGAGTATGGTGACGCTTTCGGACGCTTCTCTCATGCAGAGGCCTTTCCGCTGCGTTTAAGACCAGCGTCAGCTCGTCGGCACGGCGACGAAGCGCAACTCGCCCTTGGCGTCGGACAGCAACAGAAGCACGCGGCCCCGGCCGGAGCGCTTCACGGCGCGCAACCGATCGATCACGTCGTGGGGCTGGTGCACCTCTTCCTGGGTGACCTCCACGATCACGTCGCCGGCCTTGACGTTTTTCCTGGCCGCCGGGCTGTCGGGCTCCACATCGGTGATGACCACGCCCTCGATCTTGTCGCTGATGGCGTATTTCTCGCGCAGGTCGTCGGTGAGCGGCGCGATGCTGAGGCCAAGGAGATCCTCGCCCTCGGGCGCCACCGGCAGCGTCTCCTCGATCTCGTCCTCTTCCTCCGCTTCGTCTTCAGGAAGCCGGCCGATCTTGACGGTGATGTTCAAGGTCTTCCCGCCGCGCAGCAGCTTCACCGGGACATCCTTGTCGATCGCGGTGCCGACCACGGCGCGCGGCAGATCGCGCATGCTGTCGATCTCTTGACCGTCGAAGTCGAGGATCACGTCTCCCGCTTCGATGCCTGCGGCGGCCGCAGGCCCGTCCGGCGCCACGGAGGCGACCAGCGCGCCCATGGGTTCGACCAGCCCCAAGCCTTCGGCGATCTCCTCGGTGACGCTTTGGACGTGCACGCCGAGCCAGCCGCGGCGCGTCTCGCCATATTCCTTTAGCTGGTTGAGGACCTTGGTCGCCGTATTGGAGGGCACGGCGAAGCCGATGCCGATCGAGCCGCCGGTCGGCGAAATGATGGCGGTGTTCACGCCGATCACCTCGCCCTCCATGTTGAACAGCGGGCCGCCGGAATTGCCGCGATTGATGGCGGCGTCGGTCTGAATGAAGTCGTCGTAGGGGCCAGCGTTAATGTCGCGTTTGGTGGCCGAGATGATGCCCACGGTCACGCTGCCGCCGAGGCCGAAGGGATTGCCGATGGCCATGACCCAATCGCCGACGCGCATGGCCGAGGAATTGCCGAAGGACACCGCCTTGAGAGGCTCCTTGGGCTCGACCTTCAGGAGCGCCAGATCGGTCTTGGGGTCGTGGCCCAGGATCTTGGTCACCTTCAGCTTGGAGCCGTCGACGAAGTTGACGATGATCTCGTCGGCGCCCTCGATGACGTGATTGTTGGTGACGATCAGCCCGGACGGGTCGATGACGAAGCCGGACCCGAGGGAGCTCACCTTACGGGGCATGCCGTCGGGCCCCTCGTCCTCGAAGAAATCGTCGAAGAATTCCTCGAAGGGCGAGCCTTTCGGGCCCTTGCGCATGGGGCCGGGCTCGCCCGGCCCTTGCAGCGTCTGGGTCGTGGAGATGTTGACCACCGCATCTTGCAGGCCTTCGGCGACATCGGCGACGGAGGCCGGACCGCGGGCAAGGCCGGGGACGGCCGCCAGCAGCAGGCAAAGCCCCATCGCCCAAGCCGCGCCCGTCCGCGCGCGGCGTCCTGCCTCGGCCTGGCGTTTCCCTCGACCCATCGCGTCAAGCACTCCCGCGTATCTTGCCGGCCGGGACCGGCGCGGGCGCCATTCTAGCGAAAATCGCAACGTGCGCGCAGGAAACCGTGGTGTGGGGGACTTCGGCATGC
>NZ_LPWD01000443.1 GCF_001723295.1 Methyloceanibacter marginalis | reverse complement strand
AGCACGTAATCTCCGGGCCGCGACCACGGCTCATCCAGGCCGATGCCGTCATTGTCGTCGACGAAGGTGTTGTAGAAGAAGTTGATCGCCGGCCATCCCTTGCGCGGCGCGATCCCATAGGACGACAGGCAGTTGTTGAAGTTGTCGGTGCAGTTGGAATGTCCCGGATAGCCCATGTCCTCGTAATATTTGGCGTTGCAGGCGAGCATGAAGGTGTCGTGCCGCCCGACGGTATCCTGGACCACCTCCACCAGAGGCTTCTGCGTCTGGTCGAAATATTTCGAATGGAGGCCCGGGCCCGGCGCCGCCGTGCCCATCAGTGAATGCGTCGTGGTGGCGTCGAGACCATTCTCCGTGCCGCTCTCCAGCGCCGCCGCATCGAAGGCAAGAAAGTCCGAGCATTGGCGGCCCTCGACGTCGACGATCTGGATGTAATCCCCCGCCTTTACCCGGTAGGCCGAGGCCGTTGCCGCATCGACCCTGAGGTCGAGCTTCGGTTCGGCGAGCGGCGGCGGCGGGTCGAGATCCGCATCGTGGTCATGGGTGATCTCCACGAGGAGCTCTGTCGGTGGGTTCTGCGCGTCCGGCGTCATGGCCTCGCCGGGCGCGAAGACGAGCAACGTGCCATCCGCCTCGATGTCAAAGCGCACTTGCGTACCCGGCGCCGTCTCCTCGCCGAAGACATTGGCGCCGCGTACGTCTTCGGCCGCGACGCCGCGGATCGCCACCGCGTTGGCCGCGGCGGCTCTGCCGTCTCTTGCCGCCGCCAGCGCCTGATCGAGTGTCGGCGCGTCGAGCCGGCTCAAGGCCGGGATGACCGCCTGGCCGCCTTCCTTCTCGGAGATGGCGTAGAGCAGGCCCGGCTGGAGGCCTTCGGGGTCGACGATCTTCAGCCTGTCGCCCGCCTGCACGCCGACGGCGACCACGCCACCGCCCGCGACGCGCATGCGGCGGACGCGTGTGGTCGTCTTGACGGAGGAGGCAGGCAGGACCTCCCTCCCTACGAGGCTCATGGCTATCTCCTTAGGCGCGCCCGGCCGATCTCTCGGGCAAAGCCGCTTCTCGTCGCGCGTCGTTCACTCGGCGGCCTCAGGCGCTTTCAAAAACGCACCAAGACTATCGTCCAATGCGTCCATCCAAAGCGTGTGGTGCTGCGGCGACATCGTGCCTGTGAGTGTCGAAGGATAGCACCTGTTCCGATAGGTCAGGATACCTTCCTCCTTGTGGTGCTCCCACTCCTTGAACAGCTCACCCACATGATCGACATCCAGAGGCGGATAATCGGTCGCCTGGAGGAGATCACGGACATACTCCGTTTGAAAGTCGATCTTCTCCTCTTCGGTCTTGCAGGCCTCTTCCCGCTTCACCCATGCCTCGCTGTCGGCTTTCATGGCGGCCCGGTCCGGCAATTTGATCCGGTCTAGAATCACGTCGCGCGCATACCAAGCCTGCGCATCGAACATGTTGAAGGTGTAGTACTGGTCCTGCATGCCGAGATACATCAGCTTCGGGTTGTTGATCCAGACGACGCCCTTATAGATATCCGGCGGATACAACCTGTTGTGCGTCTTCAGACGAAGATCGTCGGGCAGGAAGGGGAAGTGATGCAGATAGCCCGTGCACAGCACAATGGCATCCACCTTCTTGGTCGAGCCGTCCGAGAAATGGGCGACGTTGCCGACCGTCTTCTTCAGGAGCGGCTTCTCCTCGAAACCCTCGGGCCAGTCGAAACCCATTAGCTTCGTGCGATAACTGAAAGTGATCGAGTTGGCGCCGTATTTGTGGCACTGCGTGCCGATGTCCTCGGCTGAATAGGAGGACCCGACCAACAGGACGTCTTTGCCCTTGAATTCGAGCGCATCGCGAAAATCGTGCGCGTGGAGGACGCGGCCCGGGAACATGCTGAGCCCTTCGAACTCCGGCATGTTGGGCGTCGAGAAGTGACCGTTCGCCACGACAACATAGTCGAACTCTTCCGAATAGATGCGGTCCTCGGGAAGGTTCTTCACGGTGACCGTGAACTTCTTTGTCTCCGGTGAATACTGAACCCAGCGTACGGCCGTCTGGAGACGGACGAATTTCTTGGCGCCGCTGTTCTCGGCCCGCCCCATGATGTAGTCGTGAAGCACTTCGCGCGGCGGGTAAGACGGGATGGCGCGGCCGAAATGCTGCTCGAACGAGTAGTCGGCAAACTCCAGACACTCCTTGGGACCGTTCGACCAGAGATACCGATACATCGAGCAATGGACCGGCTCGCCATATTCGTCGAGTCCCGTGCGCCACGTATAGTTCCACAGGCCGCCCCAGTTCGCTTGCTTCTCGAAACAGACGAGTTCGGGAATCTCCGCTCCGTTTTTCTCGGCCGCCTCGAAAGCACGAAGCTGGGCTGTGCCGCTGGGGCCCGCCCCAATGATGCATACGCGCTGATCCTTGATCGGCCGCGTATCTTTCGAGTCATTCGCCATCGACTGCATCTCCCCTTCTTGTCGCTTTTCGATCTTGCTCGCGGCGAAGCTTTCTCCACAATTCCCTCGGTTAGTTACCCCAAAAGGGTTAGGCGGAGAGCGCCGTTTTTGGCTCCCGATCAGCCTTGGGCCTTGGCTGACAAGCGGCCTACCTCTTGGAGAGTAATTGTCTTCTAACCGGATCGCTTCGACACTGCCCTCCCATCAAGCGAAGGCTGACAAAGGTCTGTTCGGGCGAGCCCGATCTGAGGCGGCTTTACGGGTCACATCCCCTTGCTCAGTAACCCCAAGGAGGTACGATCTTGGAAGAATGCATGGGCCGCGAGAGGTGTGGTAATCACCTTGTTCTGCCTGCTCAAAGGGGCCGACCGCGCCGATGACAATCGCCGAGCAATCAATTCTTGAGGTCCATACCCTGGCTCGGACTTTCGGCGGCATCGTCGCCGTCAACGATTTCAATCTCAGTGTTCGAGCGGGGTCGATCCACGGCCTGATCGGGCCCAACGGCGCCGGCAAGACAACGACGTTCAACGTTATCAGCGGCTTCTATGCACCCTCCCGGGGCAAGGTCGTCTATCTCGGGGAAGACATCTCGGGGCGCGCGACCAGCGCGCTCGCCGAACTCGGGCTGATCCGGACGTTTCAGGGCACGACCCTGTTTCACGAGCTCAGCGTGCACGACAACGTCCGTCTTGGCTGTCACCGCAGTGCCAAGGCCGGTCTCGTCAAGCGCATCCTCGGCACCGACCGGGCTTCCGAAGAGGCCGCGGAGCAGAAGGCCCACGGCATCCTCGAGTTTCTAGGGCTGGAGAACCTTGCCGACGAGCTCACCGCCAATCTGTCACACGGGCATCAGCGCGCCCTCGGCCTGGCCATCGCGCTCGCCGCAGATCCGAAACTGATGCTGCTCGATGAGCCCTTCACGGGCATGAACCCGGAAGAAACGAGACGGATGATCGAGCTGGTGAAGCTCGTGCGAGAAGAGCAAGGCGTGACCATCATGCTGATCGAGCACGACATGCAGGCCGTGATGGGCCTGTGCGACGCGATCACGGTGATGAATTTCGGCACGCTCCTCGCCGAAGGAACGCCCGAGCAAGTGCGCAACAATCCCGCCGTGATCGAAGCCTATCTCGGGAGCGCGAGCGATGCTGCTTGAGATCAACGAGGTTACGGTTCACTACCACAAGGTCGCGGCCCTCAAAGGCGTCAACATGGCCGTCTCCGACGACGGCATCGTCACCATCATCGGCGCCAACGGCGCCGGAAAGAGTACGACCTTGCGGGCCATCTCGGGGCTTGCGCGCCTCAGCCAAGGCGAGATCATCTTCGCGGGCAAGCGCATCGACGCGCTCGCACCGGAAAAAATCGTGGCGCTGGGGATCGCCCATGTCCCCGAAGGCCGGCGCGTGTTTCCGGACCTCACGGTCGAGGAGAATCTCCGCACCGGGGCCTTTCTGCGCTCCGATAGGCCGGCCATCGAGTCCGACCTCGAAGACGTCTTCAAACGCTTTCCGCGCCTGAAGGAGCGCCGCGGGCAATGGGCCCGGTCGCTTTCCGGCGGCGAGCAGCAAATGCTGGCGATCGGCAGGGCGCTCATGTCCCGGCCGAAAATGCTGATCATGGACGAGCCCTCAATGGGCTTGTCGCCGGTCATGGTCCAGGAAATGGCGCAGATCATCCGCGATATCGTGGAGCGGGGCGTCCCCGTGGTGCTGGTCGAGCAGAACGCCGAGTTGGCGCTCAAGCTTGCGCGCTATGCTTACGTGCTGGAGACGGGCAAGATCGCCCTCGAAGGGCCGGCCCCTGAGTTGCACGACAACGAGCATGTGAGGCGCGCGTATCTCGGTGCCTGAGACCTGGGACCTCAAAGAACTCGTGAACGCCGGCTGGAGCGAGACCGATCTCGCCTGGGAGACGGCAGCCGAGTCCACGGCCGACGCGGCCGCACAGAACGATTACCTTCGCGCCAAGGAGGAAGCCGGGCAAGCGCTCCAGATGGCTCGCGCGAATTTCGAGCCGATCGATCCACGCCTCGGCACGAGCCTCGCAAATTACGGCGTGTGCCTGAGCCTGGCGGGAGACGACCAGGCCAAAGCCTCGCTGTTCGCCAAGGCCCTGGATGCTTGGAAAGGCTCCGGACCCTGGATCGCACGCATGGACGCTCCGCGGGTCGCGCGCAGCTCCATGTTCCATTTGCGCATGGAGGCGCGCCACCGGGACACCTATCGCGGCCTGTGGCAGCAGCGCTGGCGGGAAATCGCCGCGGAAACGGTCAAGCGCCTCGAGGCCTTGAACGCTCCGGATGCGGCTGTTACGGCCCCGGCTAGCGACACACTGGCCGTCTGGCGGCGCGAGCGTCCCGCCATGCTCAACGATACGCGGAAGTTGATGGCGGCGGCGCTTCTGCTCCTGGCACCGCCGGTATCGGACCTCTGAAAGACGCCGCCTATTCGGCGGGCTGCTCCGCCAGGGCGTCGCGCGGTCCTTGCGGCCGGCGAACCACCCTTTGATCTTCGGCAGCAGGCTTTCCAGTCCGTTCGGCAGGAACAGGATGGAGATGATGAGGATCGCGCCGTAAAACATCGGCCGCATCTCGTCCACGTCGAGCGAGCGCAAGATCACCTCGTTGAGGATGGTGAGCGCCACCACGCCGATGATCGGCCCATAGAACGTCGCTGTTCCGCCGACGATGGCCCAGATCAGTATGTAGACCATCTCTTCCACCCCGAACCTGTTCGGGGCGACCGCGCCCACATAGTGGGCATAAAGCGCGCCGGCGAGACCGGCGAAGAAGGCCGAGATCACGAAGGCCAGCATGCGATAGCGGAACGTATTGACGCCGACGGACTCGGCGAGCTTGTCCTGCCAATGGATGGCGTGGAAGGTCAGGCCGATCCGCGAGCGCTCGACGCGATAGAGAATGAGAAGGGACACTGCCACCACGACGAGGCAAAGATAGTAGTAATTCACCGGCTCGTAGAAATCGATCGAGAAGATGTCGGGCATTGGCGGAATGCGCTTGATGCCCTTCGGCCCGCCGAACAAGAAGGTGAGATCGCTCCACTTCCACATGAGCCGGATCACCTCGCCCGCGGCGAACGAGCCGATGAGGAAGTAAAAGCCCTTCATCCGGAACAGCGGAAAACTCAGCAGGAAGGCGAGAAAGCCTGCCATGGACGCCCCGAGGAGCATGGCAACCGGGACGGGAAGCTGAAGCTCCTTGGCGGCCAGCGCCGATGTGTAGGCGCCGACGCCCATGATGACCGCGTGCGCCAAGGACCATTCGCCGGTCAGCGTCAGCAGGCGATAGCTGCAGACCAGCAGCACGTTGATGACCAGGAAGACCAAGATCTCCTGCTGCGAGAACGAGAGCAGATGCGGGAGCGCGATCAGAACGACGGCGAGCAGACCGAAGCCAAATACCCAGGCAATTGTCGAATTGGTCTCAGGCTTAGGCACGTTCTTTCGCTCCAAACAGGCCCGTCGGTTTGACAATCAGGACGGCAAGCATCAACAGCAGGCCGACGATATTGGCCAGCGTCCCGTCGTAGAGCGTGGTCACGAAGGTGTGGACGAAGGCGTAGAGGATGGCGACAAGCACCGCGCCTTCGAGAGAGCCCAGGCCGCCGACAATGATAATGATAAAGGCGGTGACGATGACCGAGTGCCCCATGAACGGCGTGGGCGAGACAAGCGGCGCGGTCAGCGCACCGGCGACCCCGGCGAGGGCCGCGCCGATGAACATCGCAAGCCGCGCGGTCTGGTTGATCGACATGCCTTGCAGGACGGCAGCCTCGCGGTCTTGCGCGCAAGCCCGCAACGCCCAGCCGAACTTGCTCTTGCGCAGGAACAGCCAAAGCGCCGTCAGCAACCCAACCGCGGCCAGGATGACGTAGAGCCGTTGATAGGTCAGCACCGCACCGTCCAGGAACACGATCTTGTCCTGGGTCGAAGGCGGAACATTCTCCATGCGAACGCCGAAGCCGAGCACCGCAATCGTCTGCAGAATGAGAAGGAAGCCGATCGAGGCGATCAGCCCCCCCAGTGGATTGTCCCGCAATGGCCGGAACAGGGCGAGCTCCATGAGAAGTCCGAGCAGCCCGACAAAGACCAGGCCGGCGGCGACGGCAACAAAAAACGGGAGGGCTTGATCGGCATAGAGTGCAACAACCACGTAGGCGCCGGCCATATAGAGCTCGCCGTGGGCAAAGTTGACCACGCCCATCACACCGAAGATCAGCACGAAGCCGACGGCGATGAGCGCCATGTAGCTCGCCGCGTAGGTCGCGTTGACGACGGTTTGAAGGAACAACTCAACGGTCATCACAAGGCTCCGTGATGCGCCAGGCCTGGGTTCGGTGCCGGACGTATTATACCGGTTAGCGCGAGGGGCATGAACAGCCCCTCCGCCAGTGGCGGAGCGCAGGAAATCCCGTCTCGGACGCTAGACTAGACCTTGCACCCAGCAGGACGTGCTCAGCTGCGCTGATAATACATCTGATCGAGCGCTTCCATGTGCTTGATCAGGAGATCCTTGTGCTTGTCCCACCACGCCGGGATGGATTTGAAATCCTGGATCTTGGCCTTGCCGTCCTTGATGACGACCACGGGCCAGAGGCCGACGAGCGCATTGTCGATGCCGAAGAGCTCCTTGCCCCACCAATCGGCCTCGCCGAAGGCTTGCTTGCCGGTGCCGCCCACCTTCATGGCCTCCAAGACTTTCTCCGGGTCGGTGCTGTCGGCGCGTTGTGCGGCATCGGACCAGAGATCCATGATCGAGGCATATTCCCACGACACGGCGCCCCACTCGCCCTCGCCGAAGCGCTTCACGTATTCGGCGTAGAACTCGTTCGGCTTGTTGAAGTTGACGTGAGGCTCGTTGAGCTTGGGATCGTCGAAGTCCGGGAACTGGAAGATGAAGCCTTCCATGAACTCCTTCGAGGTCTTCTCGACCATCTTCTGGTAGAAGTCGGCCGTGCAGGAGATCATCTGACCCTTGAAGCCCTGCTGGAAAGCCTGCTCGGTGAGGGGGTGTACGTAGTCGGCGTAACAGGTATCGAGACAGATGATGTCCGGCTTGAGCGCCAGCATCTTCGACATGATCGGTGCGAAGTCGGTGGTGGCCGGATCGAAGAAGATCGGATCGCCCAGAACCTCGATGCCCGCCGCCTCGAACGCGGCCAGATAGGTCGCGACCGACGGCTTGCCGAGCGAGTCGTCCTGAGCGCAGATGACCGCGGTCTTCAGGTCGGGCTTGTTCTCGGCCAGCCACTCGACACCGGTGACATTATAGATCGGGTGCACCTCGCATGGTGCGACCAGCATTTTCGTCTCGGGCGACAGGTCGCTCGGCAGGAGTGTCGAGACCAGCATGTTCTCTTTTTCCGCCACCGGAGCCGCGCCCGGCCAAGGGTCGCCGCCAAGCATCATGATGAACTTGACGTCGTCCTCCTTGATAAGCTTGACCGCGCCGGTGCGCGCGTTGCTGGGATCGTACTCGTCGTCGTAGGCGACGAACTCCACCTTGTAGACGTCGTCGCCGATCTTGATGCCGCCGTCGGCATTGACCCAATCAGCCCAGATCTTGCAGCCGTCGAGGCCGGGCTTGCCCCACGCGGCGACCGCGCCGGTGAGCGGCGCGAGGAAGCCGATCTTCACGACCTTGTCGGCCGCGAATGCGAGCTTCGGCATGGAAACGCCGGCCATAACCGTGGCGGCGGCGGTGGTCGAAAGGAAATCGCGGCGATTGATCTGAAACTTTGTCATGTGGTCCCTCCACGTCGAAGGGCGGGACGACCGTGGAGACGGGCGACCGGCCTGACACTCATTTGCCTACGAACGGGATTGCGGCGGCTGCAGCGGGCAAGGCGGTAGAAGGCTCAGACCTGTTGCTCATGGCGTCCTTGCTTCAAGTAACGTCCACACCACCATTCACAGCCACGCCGCATGGCTGAGAATTGCGAATTCGCCTAGGAGTTTCGGGATTTATACCCTTCGGAGACAATCCTCTTGAGGGAGTAACTATTAGGGGGTACGCAAAACAAGGCTGTGTCGCCCGGGCAATTGGCAGGTTTTCGCGCACGAAATCTTGCGAAACAGCGCCCGGCTCTTGAATGCCTAAAGATTCAACATCCTGCCCGTCGAATACGCGCAAATAATGCGGATTGCGCGCGCCTTCCCGCGTCTATTGCGGCGCAAATACTACTCCGCCGCTGGGACCGGCTGCGGAGCGGCAGGGCCCTGTTTGCCGTGACCAGCTTCCGGGCCGAGCGCCGTTTCGTCGGATTCGATGAAGGCGCGTCTGGACAGGTATGTGTAGACAACCGGGATCACGAACAGGGTGAACAGCGTGCCCACCAGGAGGCCGCCGACGATCACCCAGCGATATCCTGGCGGCTCTCGGCGCCGGCCCCGGCAGCAAGGGCAAGAGGAACGGCGCCAAGCACCATGGCGCCCGTGGTCATGAGGATCGGCCGCAGCCGCAAGGTGGCGGCCTCGATCACCGCCTCTCCCATCGGCTGCCCCTTGCTGCGCAGCTGATTGGAAAACTCCACGATGAGAATTCCGTGCTTGGTGATGAGGCCGATCAAGGTGACGAGACCGACCTGGCTATAGATGTTGAGCGTGCCGCCGCTCCACCACAGCGCGAGCAAGGCGCCGGTCACCGATAGGGGCACGGTCAGCATGATGATGAAGGGATCGGTGAAGCTCTCGAACTGAGCCGCGAGCACGAGATAGATAAAGGCGAGCGCGAGCAGGAAGGTGAGATACATGTTGGCGCTCGCTTCGCGGAATTCCCGCGACTCGCCCGCGTACTCGATTTGCGCGGTCGCCGGCAGGACCTCCTCCGCCGCCTCTTCCAGGAACGCCAGACCGTCGCTCAACGAATAGCCCGGCGCGATCTGACCGGTGATGGTCGCGGCGCGAAGCTGATTGAAGTGATTGAGCTCTTTCGGCGCGACCGTCTCCCTGATGCTGATGAGGTTCGACAGCGGGGTCATGGCGCCGTCGGTGCCGCGCACATAGATGCGCCGCATGTCGTCCGGATTCTCCCGGTCGATATCCGCCACCTTCACCACGACATCGTATTGTTGACCCTCCTTCTTGAACCGCGTGACCTGCCTGCCTCCAAGCATGGTCTCAAGCGTGCGGCCCAGGGTCTCGATCTCGACGCCCATGGACGCCGCTTTCTCGCGGTCGACGGAGATATCGAGCTGCGGCGAGTTGAGCTTGAGGTCGCTCTCGATGTCGACCAGACCAGGATAATCCTGAATCCTTTCGAGCAGCGTATCGACCATCTTCTGCAGCTCGCTATAGGGCTGCGATGTCTGGATGACGAAATTGATCGGCTTGGACCGCGAGCTCTGGCCGAGCGGCGGAGAATTGCCGGGGAACGCGACGACGCCCGTGACGCCGGAGACCTCCGGCGCAATCGACCGGCCGATCTCCTGCTGGGAACGCTCACGCTCGTCCCAAGGCTTCACGCGCAGAATGACACGGCCCTGAGACACGGTCGGGCTGCCCGAGACCACGAACACCCGGTCCGCTTCCGGCACGGCGAGCGCGATGTCCTCCAGCTGCTTGGCGTAGGCATCGGTGAAATCGATCGTCGCGCCTTCGGGACCGCGGAAGTTCACATTGATCCGGCCCTCGTCCTCGACCGGCGCAAGCTCGCTCTTGAGCGTGATGAACAGGAAATAGCTCGAGCACGCGACCGCCAGGCCGATGAGGAGGACGAGCGGGCGCGCCGCGAGGGCTCCCTTGAGCAGTGCGCGGTAGGCCTTTGTCACCCCGTCGAGAAAGCGCTCGATGACGCGATAGGCCAGATTGTGGTGGGTCTGACGCTTGAGCAGCTTGGAGCACATCATCGGCGACAATGTCAGCGCGACGAAGCCCGACACGATCACCGCGCCGGCCAAGGTCCAGGCGAACTCCGTGAACAGCCGGCCGGTGAGACCGGTCATGAAGCCGATCGGCGCATACACCGCCGCAAGGGTGATGGTCATGGCGATGATGGCGAAGCTGATCTCGCGGCTTCCGAGCAGCGCCGCCTTCACCGGGGCCATGCCCTCCTCCACGTGGCGATAGATGTTCTCGAGCATGACGATGGCGTCGTCGACCACAAGGCCGATCGCGAGCACCAGAGCGAGCAGGGTCAGGGTGTTGATGGAAAAGCCGAGCCAGTGCATCAGCGCGAAGGCGCCGATCAGCGACACGGGAATGGTGACGAGCGGGATCAGCGTCGCCCGCACAGAGCGCAAAAACAAAAAGATGATGAGAATGACGAGGACCACGGCCTCGCCGATGGTCGCGTAGACGTTCTTGATCGACTCGGCGATGAAGACCGACTTGTCATGGGCCACCCGGACCTGCATGCCCTCGGGCAGCGAGCTGGTAATGGTGGGCAGAATCTTGTTGACCGCCTCGGAGACCTCAAGCGGATTTGCGGTCGCCTGCTTGATGACGCCCACGGCGATGGCCGGCTCGCCGTTGAAGCGAACCACCCGGCGCTCGTCGAGCGCGCCGAGTTCGGCTTGGCCCACGTCGCTCAGCCGGACGAGATAGCTGTTGGCGTCCTTGATGATGAGATCATTGAATTGCTGCGGCGTGCGCAAATCGGTCTCCGCCAGCACGGTGAATTCGCGCTGCTGGCTCTCGATGCGGCCCGAGGGCACCTCCACATTCTGCCGGCGCAGCGCATTCTCCACGTCCTGCGGCGTAAGCTGATAGGCGGCGAGACGCTCCGGATCGAGCCAAATGCGCATCGAATAGGCCCGGTCGCCGAACAGGCGCACCTCGGCCACGCCGTTCAGCGTGGTCAGTTGATCCTTCACATATCGGTCGGCGTAGTCGGTGATCTCGAGCGCGGAGTGCTGCTTGCTCGAGAAGGCGAGGTAGAGAATGGGTTGCGCGTCGGCCTCGCGCTTCTGAATGATCGGCTCGTCGATCTCCTCCGGCAGGCGGCCGCGGACACGGCCCACGCGATCGCGAATATCCGCCGCCGCGTAGTCGGGATTGCGGTCGAGCTTGAAGGTGACGGTGATCTGGCTCGATTCCTGGCGGCTGATCGAGGTGATGAAGTCGATGCCCTCGATACCGGCGAGCGAATCCTCGAGCACCTGGGTGACCTGCGTCTCCACGATGGCGGCGCTCGCGCCGGGATAATCGGTCTCCACCGTGATGACCGGCGGGTCGATCGCCGGATACTCTCGTACGCTGAGCCGGTCGTAGGAGACGAGACCCACCAGGACGAGGACGAGACTCATCACGGTGGCGAAAACAGGCCGCTTGATCGAGAGTTCGGGAAGCGTCACGCTCTAGGCCCCGGCGCCATTGGCGATGGAGACCGGCGTCCCGTCACGCAGCTTGAGCTGCCCGGCCGTCACCACTTCGTCGCCGACGCCGAGACCTTCGAGGATCTCGACCTGACCGGAGCGGCGCATGCCGACGGTCACCTCGGTCAGCGTGGCTTTGCCGCCGTCGATCTTGAACACATATTGTCCGTCGCCCTGGGGCACGATGGCTTGCTCGGGGATGGTCAGCGCATCCTCCTTGATCTGCAGCAGCACCGTCACCCGCGCGAACAGGCCCGGCCGCAAGCGCCGGTCGGCATTCGGCACCTTGGCGCGCACGAGCAGGCTCCGTCCGGCCACGTCGATGCGCGGATCGATAGCGTAGACCTTGCCGTCAAAGGTTTCGCCCGGGAAGGCGTCGACCCGGATGCGGATGGTTTGACCGACCTTGATCGCCGGCAGGAACTTCTCGGGCACCCGAAAGTCCGCCTTGACGGGATCGATGGCCTCGAGATTGACCAGCGCCAGACCCGCGGTGATGTATTCCCCGACACTGACATGCCGGAGACCGACAATGCCGGAGAACGGCGCCACGATCCGGGTCTTCTCCAGCTGGACGCGGGCGAGCTCGACGGCCGCCTGGCCGACCGCGAGGTTCGAGGCCGCCTCGTCCGCCGACTGGGCCGTGGCGTATTTGTTGCTGAAGAGCTGGCTGGTCCGCTTATTGGTCTGGTCGGCCAGCTTTAGCTTGGCCTCGGCGTCGGCGAGTTGGGCCCGATAGACGGACTCATCGAGAGTGAAAAGGGGCGCGCCCTTTTGGACCGGCTGGCCCTCGGTGAAGTGGATCTCCTTCAGCCTGCCGGGGATTTCCGAGCTGACGGTGACGGATTCGTCAGAGAGCAGCGTGCCGACGGCGGTGACCTGCTCGCTGAGCGGCGCGGCGACGACCTTCGCCGCCTCGACGCGCACGGTCTGCTCCGCAGGGGCCTGATCCGCCTCTTGGGCGCGCACAGGTCCTGAGAGCAAGCTGACGGCCAAGAGGCAATAGCCTGCAACACCAATTAGTCGAGACATGCGGGTTCCCTCGAAAGAGAGGACATTCTACCAGCATTGCGGCATCAAAAGGAACGCGGGCGGAGAACGGAACCAACGGCCACGCCCGGAGGCCATGACGGTTGCGTGACACCATTGGTCACCCGGACGGCCCCGCAGTTGGGCGTCGACGCGTTCGTCCTAGTCAGATCCCGGCGTACCACTCGTAGCCGCGGTCTTCCCAATAGCCCCCCTTCCCCCGGGCGATCTCGGCAAAGCTGCTCACAGCCTCGATGGTGTGAACGTATTTGGGCTGCTTGTAGCCGAGCTGTCGCTCGATCCGCACGCGCATCGGCGCGCCGTTGGGAACAGGAAGCGCCTCGTTGTTGAGACCGTAGGCGAGGATTGTCTGAGGATGACGTGCATCCACGAGATCGCAGCTTTCATAATAGAAATTCGGCCCCGATGCTCCGCTGCCCATGTTGTCGTAGCAATGGAACACGATGTAGCGGGCGGCAGGCTTCAGCTTCACCTCATCGAGCACGACGGACAGCGGCGGGCCCGTCCATTTCGCGATGCAGCTCCAGCCCTCGACGCAGTCGTGCCGCGTGATCTGCGTGCGCGACGGCATGTTGCGCAGCTCGGCCAGGGAATAGCTCTTGGGCGTTTCCACCAGTCCGGTCACGGACAGTCGGTAGTCGGCGAAATCATTCGCCTTCAGAGCCAGGTACTCCGCCGATTGGGGATCGGTCGACCCATTCGGCCTTTGGCCCTGGCGGATCTCGCTTTCCGCGTACTCCCGCGCCAGCGCATCGCCGAAAGAAGCGCTGCACGTAATACGTGACATCATTTGCTTTCTCGAGCACGTCGCGGACAGTGCCGTCGCGATCGGCCAGAAAATTGACGCCTCGCAGCCGCCAAGCACCAAGGACGACGCACCGGCGGCGCCGGCACCGAGAAATTTCCTGCGGGTGAGAATCGTCTTGCTCATGAGCCCGCGTCCCCCTTGGTCTCGGGGTCGGTGCGATACCAGCCGGTGATCATGGACCGCAGCTCGTTGATGGGGCCGGCGGCGAACACCATAATAATGTGTACGAGGAAGAAGAGGACGAGCAGCGTCATCGTCACGAAGTGGATGGTGCGCGCCGTCTGCCGCCCGCCGAAGACATCGAGAAGCCAGGGCCACGCCGCATCCATGCCCGGACTCATGGTGAGTCCGGTCAAGACGATGAGCGGGAACAGCACGAAGAATACGATGCAATAGGTCAGCTTCTGCAGGACGTTGTACCGGCCGGTGTGGTGGAAGCGGAGACGCGCGTGATCGGCGACGTCCCGCGGCAGCTGCGCAAGGTCCCTGCCCGTCGGCCTGAGATCCCGGCGGAGATGACCGTTCACGAGGCTGGCGACGAGCCAGACGAAAAGCGTGGCGACCAGCACCCAGGCGAAGAAGAAGTGGACCACACGGCCCGTGGCCAGGTCGCGATAGGACGGGATGGTCAGGGCGGCTGGAAATCCGCGCGCTTGCGGGTTCTCAGACGTGCCGCTCACACCGAACACCCCCGTCGTGTCGAACTGATAGCCGAGGATCGTGGTCCGGCCCTCGAGGCCTTGGGGCGTTCTGACCGCTCCCATGCTGAGAACCGAATTGTCGAAGCCGAAACCGCTTTGCTTGCCGATATAGAGCGTGGAATGGGCGTTGAAGATCTGGAGCCCCGACAGCAACAGAAAGAACAGGGATATGGCCCAGATCCAATGGGTCGCCCGCGTCCAGATCGACTGCCGATAGACCAGCGGCCTTGCAGTCTTGGAGTCGCGATGCGCTTCAGACAGGGCCATGGCGCCCTCTTGAATTGGAGACCCCAACCGTAGCACCGCCCCCGGCCGGGTGGCTACGGAGCGGGGGCATCACGTTTTAGCTATCGAGGTCTGACGGCCGCGGGCCTGACGCCGCCTTCCTTTCGAGAAATGGCTACACAAAGGCCCAGTTCGCCATTAAGTTCACCGCACCTTGAGACGTCCGGTATTCCCTGAGCGCTCCGCCGCGTTCACGGTCGAGAACGGTCTTTCTCTCCTCTTCAACGATCCCGTCGATGCCGCATTCATGCGGCAGCAGTTCGGGCGAGTCTTCTAGAGTTCGAATTCGGCCCAAACAGCTTTTATGATGACAATCAACACGGCCAGTTCAGACGCAGGCGCCGATCGCCGGACCTTTGCGATCATTTCGCATCCGGACGCCGGCAAGACCACCCTGACGGAGAAGCTTCTTTACTTTGCCGGCGCCATTCGTTTGGCGGGCCATATCAGGTCGCGCGGCGAACACCGCCGGACGCAATCCGACTGGCTGGCCATGGAGCGGGCCAGAGGTATCTCGGTCTCGAGTTCCGTCATGACCTTCGAGCATGCCGGGCTGACGTTCAACCTGCTCGACACGCCGGGCCACCATGACTTCAGCGAGGATACCTATCGGACACTGAGCGCGGTGGACTCGGCGATCATGGTCATCGACGCCGCCAAGGGCATCGAGAGCCAGACACGCAAACTATTCGAAGTCTGCCGTCTTCGGGACATCCCGATCATCACGTTCATCAACAAGATGGACCGGGAGGGCCGCGATCCGCTCGAGCTGCTCGACGAAATCGAGAGCACGCTGGCCCTCGATGTCTCGCCGATCACCTGGCCGGTCGGCAGCGGCGTCAATTCTTACGGCAGCTTCGACCTGCTCAAGTCGAAACTCTACACCTCGTCCGCCGGACGCGGCGGCGCGTATGACCGCGATTTGGCGCTTGCCGGCCTTCACGATCCCGAGCTGGACCGGATCGTGCCGCCCGACGTGGTGAGCGCCTTCCGCGACTCCGCGGAGCTTGCGTTCAGCGTCTATCCGGCGTTCGATCCGAAGTCGTTCCTTCAGGGTCACATGACCCCGGTGCTGTTCGGGAGCGCCCTCAAGGATTTCCCCCTGCCCCGGCTTCTGGAGGTGCTCGCCGAATATGCGCCCCCGCCGCAGCCGCAGCCGGCGGAGCCGCGCCCCATCCGGCCGGAAGAGACCAGGGTCACGGGGTTCGTGTTCAAGGTGCAGGCGAACATGGATGCGAACCACAGAGACCGCGTGGCGTTCGTCCGCCTCTGCTCCGGGCGCTTTCGCCGGGGCATGAGGCTCAAGCACGTGAGAAGCGGCCGCGCCTTGGCGGTGAACAATCCGATCTTCTTTTTCGCCCGGGAGCGCGACCTCGCGGAAGAGGCCTATCCCGGCGACATTATCGGCATTCCCAATCATGGGACGTTGCGCGTGGGCGATGCGCTCTGTGAAGGCGACGACGTGCGCTTTACGGGTCTGCCGAATTTTGCGCCCGAGGTGCTGCGCCGTATCCGGCTCGACGATCCGATCCGCGGCAAGCAATTGAAGCGGGCCCTCAACGATTTTGCCGAGGAAGGCGTGACTCAGGTTTTCGATCTGGTCTCCGGCAACGGGGCGATCATCGGGGCGGTCGGCCAACTGCAATTGGATGTGCTCTCCGACCGCATGCAATCCGAGTACGGCATCCGTGTGGGCCTGGAGCCAGCGCCCTATGCGACGGCCCGCTGGATCAGAAGCAAAGACGAATCCGCCTTCAAGCTATTCATCGAGCGCGAGCGGCACTCGATCGCGAGAGACCGGGACGGTGAGCCGGTGTTCCTCGCGCGGAACGCTTGGGAATTGAGCCATACCCAAGACAAATGGCCCGCCATCGAATTTTTGGAGACGCGCGAACGATCCGGCTAAGTTCCCGGACGCGCATTCGGGAAGAAGAGTTGCTGCCCGTCGATCTTGTAACTTGCGATGGCCTTCTGCCCTTCGCCGCTGGTCAACCAGCCGACGAAGGCTTGCCCCTTCTCGGCTTTTACACGCGGGTGCTTCTCTGGATTGACGAGGATGACGCCGTACTGATTGAAGAGCTTGGGATCGCCCTCGACGAGAACCTCGAAGTCGTCTTTGTTGGCAAAACTCAGCCACGTGCCGCGGTCGGCGAGCGTGTAAGCATGCTTGCCGACCGCGGTGTTCAATGTGGCGCCCATGCCTGAGCCGGTTTCGAGGTACCAGTCACCGCTCCCTTTGGTCGGATCGACCCCGGCCTGCCCCCATAGATCGCGCTCCGCCTTATGCGTTCCGGAGTCGTCGCCGCGTGAGGCGAACGGCGCCTCGGCCTCGGCGATCTTGGCCAGCGCTCGGTCGGCGTCCTTCAATCCCGCGATTCCAGCCGGGTCGGACGCCGGTCCAACGATGACGAAGTCGTTGTACATCACGTCGTGTCTCTTCACTCCCCAGCCTTCGGCGACGAACTTTTCCTCATCGGGCTTGGAGTGGACGAGCACGACATCGCCGTCGCCGTTTCTTCCGTTCTTGAGGGCCTGGCCCGTTCCGACGGCCACCACACGCACGTCGATTCCGGTCTTCTCCGTGAACTTCGGCAGGATGTAATCGAACAGCCCCGAATTCTGGGTGGATGTGGTGGACTGCACGATGATGAAGTCGTCTTCCGCCGCGAACCCGGTCGAGGCAAGAGAGGCGAGCAGGAACGCGGCGCCAAGACCGAACAGTACTCGTCTATGAAACTTCACCGTATACCTCCTCAGGAGCTCAAAGCACCAAGCCGCCGCTCAGGAACGCGCGCGCGCCTTCGCTTCGCGGATTATCGAAGAAATCCTGAGAGTCTTGATGCTCGATAACGCGGCCGTGGTGCAGAAACATGACGTCGTGTGCCAGCCGCCGCGCCTGTCCAACGTCGTGCGTCACGAGAATGACCTTGATGCCCCGACGCTGAGCGTCAAGAAGCAGCCGCTCGATAGCCAGCGTCGACGCGGGGTCGAGACTCGAAGTGGGCTCGTCGAGAAATAATACGTCTGGGTCCAAGCTCAGGGCCCGGGCAAGGCAGAGCCGTTGCTGTTCCCCACCCGACAAGACTCGAGCCGGCATCGACGCCTGGCGTTCGAGGCCTGCGAGCCGGAGCGCGTCGTCGACGCAAATTGCGCGCTTGTCGCGTCCGATGCCCCGCAGGCCGAGCGCGTGGGAGACATTCGCCGCCACCGAGCGGCGCAACAGCACCGGACGGTGAAAGACCATGGCTTGCCGGTAGGCCATCGGCCTGTCCGCGTGGCGCCCGGCCCAAAGGATCTCGCCCTTCGTGGGCGCAATCAGCCCGTGCATCAGCCTGAGGAGAATGCTTTTTCCGGCGCCGTTCGGCCCCATGATGGCCGTTATGCGGCGCGACTCGATGGTTGCATTAATCTCATCGATGACCCGCTTACCGCCCGTCTCGTAAACGAGCCCTTTGATCTCGACCGGCAAAGGTGGACTGGCGAGACGATCGCCGACGCCTTGAAGCGGGGTGGTGGGATCAAGCATAGGCGAGACGATTGGCAAGACGCTGGACCCAAATCAGAGAGGCGTTGACAGCCAGGGCAATGGTCAGAAGCACGATCCCCAGCGCCAGTGCGAGCGCAATGTTTCCCTTCGAGGTCTCCAAGGCGATGGCCGTCGTCATCGTCCGCGTCACGTGATCGATATTGCCGCCAACGATCATGACGGCGCCGACCTCGGCAATCGCGCGGCCGAAGCCGGCCAGCACTGCCGTGATCAGGCGATAACGACCATCCCAAAGCAGTGTGGCGACAATAGCACTGGATGAGGCGCCCAGCGAGCGCAGCTGCTCGTCATATTCCTCGAGCAGGTCTTGGCAGGCTTGCCGCGTCAGGGCGCCGATGATTGGCGTGACCAGAACGACCTGGGCGATAATCATGGCTGTCGGCGTGTAGAGGAGCTGAAGCACACCCAGCGGCCCCACATTGGACAACAGCAGATAGACAACAAGCCCGGCGACAACCGGCGGAAGCCCCATTAGAGCGCTGAGCACCGCTGATACGGCGCCGCGCCCCGGGAAGCGATAAACCGCAAGCGCTCCGCCGATGGCGAATCCCAGCAGGCTGGCGATGACGACCGCCGACAAGCTCACCTTGATCGAAAGGACCAGGATCTCGACCAGATCCGGGTCGAGCGTGACGATGAGGCCGAGGGCTGTGCGGAAGGCGTCGATAAAGTCGGTCATTGAAAAACCGGCCGGCGGTTATTGATCGGGATTCCCGATCGGTCATTCAGCTTTCCCGATCGTTCTATCAACGAAAGTATACCTCTTCGGTGCCAACCGGAGCAGGTTGTCCCGCTTCCCTTGCTCCCCTACATCAGTGGCTGGTATCACGTAATTATAGGTCTTCAAATTTTCCGCTGGGCCTCAGTTCATCTGAGAGGAAGATTGGTAGAGTGTGGAGCAGGAAGCACCGTTGAACGGTGGGCCTGAACGGCCTGCAAGAAATGTCGGCTCTCGAAAGCGTGCACGAGGTTTCCCTAAGGGGCGACAACTCGACCTCGCCGCGTTGGAGCAAGTCCGTGAACTGCTGGGCGATCGTCCCCGCCGTCACGATCTCCTCATCGAATACCTTCATCTGATTCAAGATCGCTACCATTACATCTCCAGCCGCCACCTGCGCGCGCTGTGTGACGAGATGAAGTTGCCGCAGGCGGCAGCCTACGAGGTCGC
>NZ_LPWD01000442.1 GCF_001723295.1 Methyloceanibacter marginalis | reverse complement strand
TTAGAAATTCTTGAGATGTTTCTCCGGATCGAGCGCGATGTAGCCGTGAACGGCGATCTCGTCGCCAACGATCTTGAAATTGGCGAGGTCCGTCGAGCCGTCCCCGTTCTTGACCACATCGAAACTGATCCTGGCATCCTGGCCCGCGGGCTTGGTCCAACCCATGCTGCCGAACAGGAGTTCGGCTTTGGTCAGGTCGGCCTCCATGCTCATGCCAGCGGCCCCTTCGATCTCCTGTCCCGGCTTCATCCCCTTCACGAACAGGGTGAGCGGAGTCGGCCCCTTCACCAGATGATTGACCTTGATGCCGAGCTGCTCGCGCAAGGCCGCATCAAGGGTCGCAGAGATGGCGATTGGCGGTTGCGCTTCGTCCGGCGCATAAAACACGCGCCGCCAATGGATGTTCGCCGGCACGTTCTTGATCATGATCTCGCCGGAGGCACTGACACCCTCATTGGAGAGATCGACGTTGAGCGTGCCGCCTTCGATGCCCATGTCGCCCACGAGATTGGCGGCAATGGCATTCTCGAGGCGCGCTATGCCGCTCATCTGGATTTCCTGGAAATCGAGATCCGCCTTGAGGGGCATCGACAAGACGAACTCGCCCGCGGCGGAACCGCCGAGGAAATCGGGCTTCAAGCCGACCTCTTGAATGTAGCCAAGCGGCTCGTGATCCAGGAGCTGCATTATCGTGGGCGTGGCCGCGGTCGACTTGTACGTGATGACGCCTTGCTGAGGATCCTCGCGCAAATCCGGGATGTAGAAGCGCCCCTCGCTGAGCGCGACCTCATTACCCTCCGAGACGACAATCTTCGCGGACGGAATGTCGACCGTGAACTCCGTGCCCGCGATCGTCAGCTTACCGTTCCCGGTCACCACAGGCGGCATCTTGGGAATGTAGGCGATGCTCATGCCGGTAAAGTCGAGCTCGACGTTGATGGCCCCTTCCGGTGCCGCGGCGCCCTGCTCGATGGCATCGAGGGCGCCGGCGGGAAGTGCGACGTTGAACCTGCCGCCGAGAATTTGGCCGCCTGCGGTGCGCTCCAGCACCCAGGTGCGCGCCTTGCCGGCCAGGAATTTGGGCCAAAGCTGCTTCAGCGTGTCCACCGGCATGGGGCTGACCTCGCCCGAAAGATTGACCGCGGGCGATCCCGGCGCTCCGCCGATCACGGCGCCGGACACCGCGATCTTCGCGTCTCCGGCACGAATGACGAAACCGGAGAGGGTCACACTGCCGTCTTTGGGCGACAGACTGCCCGTCGCCGTCCACTCGTCGATCTTGGTGGGACCGAGCCCGAATTCCTCGACCCCGAGCACGGCATCGTCGGCCCGCATGGCGAAGTTCCAGGAGACCACCTTGTTGTGCTCGTTGCGCACCGGGGTGAACGTGCCGCTGAAGGTCGC
>NZ_LPWD01000441.1 GCF_001723295.1 Methyloceanibacter marginalis | reverse complement strand
GATCTTCTCCATCGAGGACCCCGCCGCCGCCACGGACGCCGCGCTGGCCGAGAGACTGACGATGACCCCGGTGAAGGGACCGATGCCGCCCGAGGCGCTCGGCCCGCTGCCCTTGCGGAAAGCCGCTTCGGAGGGCGATGCGACCGCGCAATACACGATCGCGGACCGCTACCTGGAAGGCAACGGCACCAAGCGCAACGTGAAGAGCCACCGAATGGCTGGATCGCGCGGCGCGCGCCGGGCTCGCGCCGGCCCAGTATCGCCTCGCCGCCATGTATGAGCGCGGGCTCGGCGTCCCGAAAGACATCGACAAGGCACGGAGCTGGTATGCCGCCGCCGCGGAGCGGGGCAACGTCAAGGCCATGCATAATCTCGCGGTCAGCGTCAGCGGCCGTGACGGCAGCGCCCCGGACTACACCCTTGCCGCCAAATGGTATGGCGAGGCGGCGGCCAGAGGTCTCGCCGACAGCCAGTTCAATCTGGGCATCCTCGCCGAGCACGGGCTCGGCCGGACCAAGGATCTCACCGACGCTTACAAATGGTTCTCGCTGGCCGCCGCTCAGGGCGATCCCGAAGCGAAGAAGCGCCGCGACATGATCCACGCGCAACTGGCACCGGAAACCCTGGCCGCGGCGGACGTCGCGGTGAAGGCTTGGACGGCCCTGCCCGTCACCACGGAAGCCAACGAGGTCGCCAAGCAGTCGACCTGGGCAGCCACGTCGTCGGCCCCCTCACCTCAAGGCGAGCCGCTCGTGACCAAGGCCCAGGTGCTTCTCAACAAGCTCGGCTACGACGTCGGCCCGCCCGACGGCGTGATGGGCGAGCGCACCCGGACCGGGATCAAGCTGTTCCAACAGCGGAACGGCCTGAACGAGAGCGGCGAGGTCACGGCCCCGCTCCTCACCAAGCTCGAGAGCCTGGCGAGCTAGCCGCCTGCCGAATTCACGCTTCGGCCTGATTTTTCGTGACATTTCGTTCAGGTCGGGGCGTAACGCATTGACAGGCTCGCGCGCGGCGAACAGGTTGCCACAGCGCCCGCTCTCTCAACGCCACGGCCGATGTTTCAGATTTATCTGCCCATTGCCGAGATCTCAGTGAACCTCGTGGTGATGCTGGGACTTGGCGCGGCGGTGGGTTTTCTGTCGGGCATGTTCGGCGTCGGCGGCGGCTTCCTGCTCACGCCGCTTTTGATGCTGTCGGGCATCCCGCCGGCCATCGCCGTGGCCACGGGCGCCAACCAGATCGTCGGCACCTCCGTCTCGGGCACGATGGCCCAGTGGCGGCGCGGCAATGTCGACCTGCAGATGGGCGCGGTGCTGATCGCCGGTGGCGTGGTCGGGGCGCTGGTAGGCGTCTTTCTCCTCAAAATCTTGCGCGAGGCCGGCCAGGCGGGGCTGATGATCTCGCTGACCTATGTGTTCTTTCTCGGCTCGATCGGCGCGCTGATGCTGTGGGAGAGCGTCAACGCGATCAGGCGCCAGCGGGCGGGCAAGAGCATCTCCGCGCGCAAGGCAAGCCAGCACAATTGGATCCACGGCCTGCCGTTCAAGATGCGCTTTCCGCGTTCGCGGCTCTATATCAGCGCCATCCCGCCTTTGGTCATCGGCTTTCTGGTCGGCCTGCTCGCTTCATTCCTCGGCGTCGGCGGCGGCTTCATCATGGTGCCGGCGATGATCTATCTGCTGCGCATGCCGACCAATATCGTCGTCGGCACCTCGATCTTCCAGATCATCTTCGTCACGGCCATCGTCACCCTGCTGCACGCAACCCTGAACCACACACTCGATATCATGCTCGCATTCCTGCTCATCATCGGGGGCGTGATTGGCGGTCAGTTCGGCGTGCGCGCCGGTCAGAAGCTGCGCGGCGAGCAATTGCGCGCGCTGCTGGCGCTCATGGTGCTCGGCGTGGCGATCCGCATTCTGCTCGACCTGGTGATCCGGCCGTCCGAGCTCTACAGCATCGTTCCATTGGCGGGGTCATGATGAACACCGCCGCGATCCTCCGTCTCACCGCACTCCTCCTCGCACTGTCGTGCGTGCCCGCAGGCGCGCAACGCGCTGTGCCGGCGCCGGAGGTGAAGCCGGGTACCAGCCAGGAAACGGTTCAGTCGGACATCTCGACGCGCGAGATCGCCATCCAGTCGAACTTCACCGGCATCGAGATTCTCATCTTCGGCAGCATCGATTTCAGCGACTCGCGCACGCCGGGCGAAGGCAGATATGACGTGATCTCCGTGGTGCGCGGTCCGTCCGAGCCCATCGTGCTCCGCAAGAAAGAGGAACCAGTCCGCCTGCTCGCTGGCATAGCGGCACCAATAGATGAAGTGATACGCGCCGCGCGCCACGCCGGCCCGCTTCGCCGCGTGCCAGTTCTGCCGGAATTTCGGATCGAGATGGTCGCCGCCCTCGGTCGCCTTGATGAAGGCGAAATGGATGCCGGCCTCGCGCACCTGCCGCCAGTCGATGTCGCCCTGCCAGTACGAGACGTCGATGCCCTGGATCGGCATGGTGTGGGCGCGGATCACGCCCTCATGCGGTTTGACGTCCTTGAGCGAGCGCGCAAGCGCGCTGCCCCCGCTCGCGAGCCTGCGGCCACCGCAACGGTGAAGCTCAAGTTCATCAGCCGGCGGTATGCAGAACGCATGAAAACTCCCCCGAAGCCCCGTTAAAAGCATACAATTTTCAGCGAATTTACGCTCGGACTCTCGCGCCACGAGGTTAAATTTTCTTTGGCGCCCCTACGCGATTCCCCAGTTCGACACCATATTTTTGAGGCGTCCCCTTGACCGCCTTGCCAAGGGGCCTCATCTATGTAAATGTAAATAACATTCACACCGAAGCCCGGAAAGGACCCCAATGCAACTGGTTGCGACCTTGGACGACTACGGGAAGCCGGCTTGGATCGCGGCGATGATCCTCGGCTTCATTGTCTGGTGGCCTATCGGCCTTGGCGTTTTGGCCTATCTGATCTGGAGTGGACGCATGGGATGTGGAAATAAGAAGGCTTGGCGCGAGTACTTCACCGACGAGGCGCGGCGCTTTGGCGGCGGTCTCGGCTCGACTGGCAATCATGCCTTCGACGAATACCGCGAGGCGACCCTGAAGCGGCTCGAGGAGGAGGCGAACGAGTTTCAAGGCTTCCTCAAGCGCCTGCGCCACGCGAAGGACAAGGCCGAGTTCGACCAGTTCATGGCTGAGCGCGGTCAAGGCGGAACGGCACACACCAACTAAGCTCGCGTCTCCCTGCGAAACGAGCCGAAAACAGAGGCAACACGCTTAAAAGGGCGCGGGATTGGATCCCGCGCCCTTAATTTTTGCGCCAAGGACGGGCTTTTCTTCCGCGCCCGCCCTTGTAGGATGCCGGCCGAAGCGGGCCCCAAGGTCCATCAGAGAAACATGAGCTGAGGTGAACACGATGCATCGCGTAACTGGCCGTCTCGCCGCTTATCTGCTTGCAGGTCTTGCCCTCGCCGCGCCGGCCGCGTTCGCCGAGCCCACCGACATGAAAGATCTCGCTAAAAATCCGCAGAACTTTCTCGGCCAGACGGTTGAGATGGAGGGCTATTGTGTAAAGGGCGGGCGCGCTGGCGATGTGCTCGGCTATGAGTGCACGACCGAGGACGGTGTCTATGTGGATGCGGACGACATCGAGCCCGAAGAGGCCAAGGAGAGGCTTTCTGGCGAGTGCGCCGGCGGGAGTTGCAAGACGACCGTTCAGTTCGAGCCGCACTCCTACACGACGTCCGGCGTGATCGAGCTGGGAAATCGGTCACCGTGTTCAACGCGGAAAAGGCCAAGGTCAGCTTCTAAGAGTAGCCCTCCAGTACGCTCTTGGCGCCGAATGCCTTGAACACGAAGGGCATGACGAGCGGGCTGAAGATGACCTTGATGACGAGACGGCGCAGCCATGGCCGCGAGTGCGCGGACGGGATGAACACCTTGGCAAATGTCGCGGCGTCTTCCTGCCGCTTGGCGACCGCGGGCCTCAGCTTCGCCTCGTAGGCCGTGAACGCCGCCGCGTAATTGCCGTTGTAGCGCTCAAGCTCGCGCGCGATCACATAGGCGCCGGCCATCGCCATGTGAGAGCCCTGGCCGGCCAGCAGCGTGAGACAGCCGCAGGCATCGCCGAGCAGCGCCACGCGGCCGCGCGACCAGCGGGGCATGGCGATTTGAGTGAGCGTGTCGAAGAAGATCGGCTCGCTGCCGTGATAAGCGTCGAGCATCTTCTCGCCGATCCAGCCCGCCCCCGCATAAGCCTCCTGCACAACCGCGAGGCGCTCTCCGCGGGGGACATCCACCTCGTCGTGGCGGAACACGTAAGTGGCATCCAGCCGCTTGTCGTCCAGCGGGTAATAGGCGGCGACGCGGTCGGTCTCCTCGTGCAGCTTCATCGCGCGTCCCACGGGAAAATCATGCTCGGCGAGATGGAAGGCCGCTACATAGGCGCCGAGATAGCGGGCGAACTGGCTCTCGTCGCCGAACACCAGATGCCGCACGCCCGAATGCACCCCGTCGGCGCCGAAAACGAGCGCGAAGTCGCGCGCGCTGCCGTCGTCGAAGGTAACATGCACGCGCTCGCCCGTGTCGTCGAGTTCGGCGATCTCGGTGCCGAAGCGGATCTCCACCCCCAGGCTTTGCGCGCGCTCATGCAGAATGCGCACAAGATCCGACCGCCGCAGATAGACATAGTTTTCGCCGAGCGCGCGGGCCACGCGGGCAATCGGCACCGAGGCGTAGATCACGCCGCTGTCATCCACGAATTGCAGCGCATCGATGGGATAGCGCAGGCTCCGAAGCGCGCCGGTCAGGCCCATGCGCTGGGCCACGTCCCAGCCCGAGCCGAAGAAATCCATCATGTAGCCTTCGGACGGCAGGGCGGCGTCCTGCTCGACGACGAGCGGATCGTGGCCGTGCTCTTTCAGCAGCACGGCGAGCGTGAGCCCGGCGATGCCGGCGCCGGAGATCAGGATCTTGCCGTCAATCGCCATGGGTGACCTTGTTCGAATCACGCTTAGCTGCGCTGCTTGCGAGAGCCGCTCGTCTGCGTACCCCGTTTGCGCCCGCTTTGCCATAGCCGCCGCCGGTTGGCGTCTTGATGACGATAGCCTCGCCGGCCGCGATCACGGTCTGATCGGCGCCTTTCAACCGTTCCAGATGGCCCGACCGGCGCCGCACCCAGTTCTCGCCGGTTTGGACCGGGCTCACCCCCTTTGCGCCGAAGGGCCGCACCTTGCGGAAGCCTGACAGGATGGCGCAGTTCATCTCCTCGAGAAACCGGATCACGCGCAGGGTGCCGTCGCCGGCGCGCCATTCGCCCGTGCCCCCGGAGCCCCGCGCGATCTCGAACCGCTCCAGCAGCACGGGATAGCGCAGCTCCAGCACCTCCGGGTCGGTGAGCCGGGAATTTGTCATGTGCGTCTGCACCGCTGAGACACCGTCAAAGCCCGGTCCCGCCGGCGCACCCGAGCAGATCGTCTCGTAATATTGGAACTGCGCGTTGCCGAAAGTCAGATTGTTCATCGTGCCTTGCGCGGACCCGAGTACGCCGAGCGCGCCATAGAGACAGTTCACGATGGTCTGACTTGTCTCCACGTTACCGCCCGCCACCGGCGCCGGATATTTGGGCTTCAGCAGAGAGCCTTTTGGCACCACGATCTTGATATGGCGCAGGCACCCTGCGTTGAGCGGAATGTCGTCATCCACCAGCGTCCGGAACACATAGAGCACGCAAGCGCGCGTGATGGGCTCCGGCGCATTGAAGGTCGTCGTGGTCTGGGAACTCGTGCCGGTGAAATCGACGGTGGCCTTCTTGGCCTTCTTGTCGATGGTGATGGCGACCTTGATGCGGCTTCCCTGGTCGGTCTCGACCTCGAAGCGCGAATTCTTGAGCTTGCCGATCACCGCACGCACGGCGTCGGCGGCATTGTCCTGCACGTGGCCCATATAGGCCTTCACGACCGCCAGCCCGTAATGGCGCACCATCTTGCGCAGTTCGATTACGCCTTTCTCGTTGGCGGCGACTTGCGCCTTTAGGTCGGCGATGTTCTGCGCCAGGTTCCGCACGGGGTAGGGGGCCTCGGTGAGCAGCGCCCGCACTTCCGTCTCGCGGAAGCGGCCTCGTCCGACGAGCTTGAACGGGTCGATATAGACGCCTTCCTCCTCGATCGAGGTTGCCTTGGGGCTCATGGAGCCAGGCGCGATACCGCCGATATCGGCATGATGCCCCCGCGCGGCGACGAAAAATAAAATGTCCCGGCTGTTCTCGGCGAAGACCGGCGTGACCACGGTAATGTCGGGAAGATGCGTGCCGCCATTATAAGGTGCGTTCAGCATCCACACGTCGCCGGGCTCCAGGTTGTCGCCCACCTCGCGCAAGATTGTCTCGACGCTGCGGTCCATGGAGCCGAGATGCACCGGGATATGCGGCGCATTGGCGATGAGATGGCCCTGCGCATCGAAGATGGCGCAAGAGAAGTCGAGCCGCTCCTTGATGTTGACCGAGCGCGCCGTGTTCTGAAGCGCATAGCCCATCTGCTCGGCCGCCGAGACGAAGAGATTGTTGAACACTTCGAGCATCACCGGATCGGCTTGTTTGCCGATCTTCTCTTCGGCCTTCTTCTTGGCGATGCGGGTGAGAAGGAGATGGCCCATCGCGGTGACTTCCGCCCGCCACTCCGGCTCCACCATCACCGTTTGATGGTCCTCGATGACGAGCGCGGGACCTTCGATCCGTGCACCCGGCGACAGGTCCGCGCGCAGGAAGACCGGCGCATCGTGCCAGCGATCCTGCGTGAAGATGTCAGTGCGCGTATGCGGCTGGGGCGACGGCACCTCGCCTGACTCGCCGACGCCACGCTCTTCGATGGGCGCGCCGCCGCCGGCCGCTTCGACCTCGATCGCCTCGATCTCGATGTCCTTCTCGGGGCTGATGAAACCGAAGCGTTGTTGATGGGCGATCTCGAACAGGGCGCGCATGCCGCGCAAACTGCCGACATTGATCGGCAGCGCGCTGTCCGTGCCTTCGTAACGCAGATGTGCCTGCGCCGTGACCTTCACGGTATCCGGCGTCGACGCTTGGTGCACGAGCTCGTTACGGACTTCTGCCTCCAGCGGCGCGCGGATTTCGGCAAGCGTGCGCAGCCCCTGGTCGTCGAAATGTGCGAGCACGGCTTGCGTGCGCGTCGCCCGCAACGAGGCAAGCCCCATGCCGTAAGCTGACAGCACGCCGGAGAGCGGATGTAGCAACACCGACTTGATGCCGAGCGCATCTGCCACGAGGCAGGCGTGCTGACCGCCCGCGCCGCCGAACGAATTCATCACGTAGTCGGCCACGTCGTAGCCGCGCTGCACCGAGATGGTCTTGATGGCGTTTGCCATGTTGGCCACAGCGATTTTGATGAAGCCCTCGGCGATCTCTTCCGGGTTGCGACCGTCGCCGAGCTTGCGCGCCACGGCTTTGAACGCGCGTGCGACGGCGGCGCGATCGAGCGGCTGGTCTTGGCCGGCCCCGAAGATATGCGGAAAGAAGGCCGGCTGGAGCTTGCCGGTCATGACATTGGCGTCGGTGACGGTGAGGGGGCCACTGCGCCGATAGGCCAGAGGGCCTGGATCGGCGCCGGCGGAGTCCGGACCGACACGGAACCGCGCGCCATCGTACTGCAGGATCGAGCCGCCGCCGGCCGCCACCGTATGAATCTGCATCATCGGCGCGCGCACCCGTGCGCCCGCCACCACGCTCTCGAAGGTCCGTTCGTAAGCGCCGTCATAGTGGCAGACATCCGTGGAGGTACCGCCCATGTCGAAGCCGATCACCTTGGCGAAGCCCGCGCTGTGGGCGGTCTCGACCGCGCCCACCACGCCGCCGGCGGGGCCCGATAAAATCGCGTCCTTGCCGCGGAACAAATTCGCCGAGGTGAGCCCCCCGGACGACTGCATGAACAGCAGCCGAGGGCCGTCACCGCTCTTGGCCGAAAGCGCACCGGCCACGCGATCCACGTAGCGCCTGAGCAGCGGCGAGAGATAGGCATCGACCACGGTCGTGTCCCCGCGCCCAACGAACTTGACCAGCGGGCTCACCTCGTGGCTTGCGGAGACTTGCGCGAAGCCGATCTCTTGGGCGAGCCGGGCCGCCGCGTGCTCGTGGTCGGGATAGGCGTAGGCATGCATGAAAACGATGGCGACCGCGTCGATGCCATCCTTGCGCGCGGCTTCCAAAGCTGCGCCCGTTGCGTCGACATCGAGGGGCACCTCAACCGTGCCGTCGGCACGCACGCGCTCTGGCACTTCAGCGACGCGCGCATAGAGCATGGCTGGCTTCTCGATCTGGCGGGTGAAGATCTTGGGTCGTGCTTGATAGCCGATCTCAAGTGCATCCTTGAACCCCTGGCTGACGATCAGGAGGAGGGGATCGCCTTTGCGCTCGAGCAACGCGTTTGTCGCCACGGTGGTGCCCATGCGCACGCTGCCGATCCGATCGGGCGGCAGGCTCTTATTGCGCGGCACACCGATCAGGTCGGCGATGCCGGCAATGGCCGCGTCCTCGTAATTGTCCGGATTTTCCGAAAGCAGTTTGGTAGTGACGAGACGGCCGTCAGGGGCGCGCGCCACGATATCGGTGAACGTGCCGCCACGATCGATAAAGAATTGCCAGGTGGAGGAGCCGGTCATGCTGCGGAGTTACCCGCATCACGCGATGCGCTTCAAGCCCGCTGCGTATTGTTTCCAGCGTTTCACATAGACATCGGCTCCTCGGGCGATCATGGCACGCCCCTTGTCGTCGACCTCGCGTAGCGCTTTGGCCGGTGCGCCGAGGATCACAGAGTTGTCGGGAAATACCTTGCCTTCGGTGATGAGCGCGTTCGCGCCCACCAAGCAATTGGCGCCGATCCTCGCTCCGTTGAGGATCGTCGTGCCCATGCCGATCAGCGTGTTGTCGCCGATGGCGCAGCCATGGAGGATGACATTGTGGCCGATGACGCAATCCTTACCGATGGTCAGTGGAAAGCCAGGGTCGGTGTGCAGCGTGGCGTTATCTTGGATCTGCGAGCGGGCGCCGATCTCGATCCACTCATTGTCGCCGCGCAGCACCGCGCCCCACCAGATGCTCACGTCCGAATGGAGCCGCACTCGGCCGACCACGGTCGCTGTCTCCGCCACCCAATAAAGCCCATCGGCCGGAAACTCGGGCGCCTGCCCGTCAAGCTCGTAGATCGCCATGCCTGCTCCTTTCGCGCCTCAGAGCCGTGGATACCCTCCCCGCGCGCCCTTGTCATTCCCGCGGCGGCGGGAATCCAGTAATGAGAGGGATAAAGGGGGGGCGAATGGCCGAAGCGGAAACAAAACCTATAGAGACGCAAAGCGCCGTTGACCGGTTCTTCGGGCTCACCGCGCAAGGGACGAGCGTCGGCACGGAGCTGCGCGCGGGCCTCACCACCTTCTTGA
>NZ_LPWD01000440.1 GCF_001723295.1 Methyloceanibacter marginalis | reverse complement strand
CGGGATCCAGTTGCCCGGTCGCTCGGCCTTCGGCCCTCTGGATTCCGGCTTGCGCCGGAATGACGAAAGGGGGCAAGGGCCACTCGAACCATTGCCGACTCAAGGTTCCTGCTATAACCACCGGCCATGACGGAGACGGACGAAACCGCGGCCCACGACACCCAAGATCCCGCCCACGATGCCGCCCATGACGCGGCTCATGACCGGGTGCTGATCGTCGATTTCGGCAGCCAGGTGACCCAGCTCATCGCGCGCCGCGTGCGCGAGGCGGGCGTCTATTCCGAGATCGTGCCGTTCGACAAGGCGGAAGCCGCTTTAGGCCCCGTCCTGCCACGCGCCATCATCCTTTCCGGCGGCCCGGCCTCGGTGCACGAGACCGGCACGCCGCGTGCGCCGTCGGCCATCTTCAGCGCCGGCGTGCCCGTGCTCGGCATCTGCTACGGCGAGCAGGCCATGGTCGCGGCGCTCGGCGGCCAGGTCGAGGCGGGGAACGAGCGCGAGTTCGGCCGCGCCGACCTCAAGATCATCGACGAGACGCCGCTCTTCGACGGCGTGTTCGAGGAGGGCGAGCGCGCGCAAGTGTGGATGAGCCACGGCGACCGGGTCACCAAGCTGCCGCCCGGCTTCCGCGCCGTGGGCATCTCGACCGGCGCGCCGTTCGCGGCCATCGCCGACGATTCGCGGCGGCTCTACGGGGTGCAGTTCCACCCGGAGGTGGTGCACACGCCGAAAGGCGCGGCCCTCATCGCCAATTTCGTGCGCGACATCGCCGGCTGCGACGGCGCTTGGAGCATGGCCCAGTTCCGCGAGGCGGAAGTGGCGCGCATCCGCGAGCAGGTCGGCGACGGGCGCGTGGTGTGCGGGCTCTCCGGCGGCGTGGACTCTGCGGTCGCCGCGCTCCTCATCCACGAGGCGATCGGCGAACAGCTCACCTGCATCTTCGTGGACCACGGCCTGCTGCGCCAGGACGAGGCGACGCAAGTCGTCGATCTGTTCCGCGGGGCCTACAACATCCCGCTGGTGCATGTGGACGCAGGCGAGCGCTTCCTGCGCGCGCTGGAAGGCGTCAGCGACCCGGAAGCAAAGCGCAAGATCATCGGGCGGCTGTTCGTCGAGGTGTTCGAGGAGGAATCCGAAAAGCTCGAGGACGCCGAGTTCCTGGCCCAAGGCACGCTCTACCCGGACGCATCGAGAGCGTGTCGGCGAGGGCGGGCCTCCGTCACCATCAAGTCGCATCACAATGTGGGCGGCCTGCCCGAGACCATGAAGCTGAAACTGGTCGAGCCGTTGCGCGCTTTGTTCAAGGACGAGGTGCGCGCGCTCGGCCGCGAGCTCGGGCTCCCGGAAGCTTTCGTCGGGCGCCATCCGTTCCCGGGGCCGGGCCTCGCCATCCGCATTCCCGGCGAGATCACGCCCGAGAAGCTCGACATCTTGCGCAAAGCCGACGCCATCTATCTGGAGGAGATCCGCAAGGCCGGGCTCTACGACACGATCTGGCAGGCCTTCGCCGTGCTGCTGCCCGTGCGCACCGTGGGCGTCATGGGCGATGCGCGCACCTACGATTTCGTCTGCGCCTTGCGCGCCGTCACCTCGACCGACGGCATGACGGCCGACTATTACGACTTCTCCCACGACTTTCTGGGGCACGCGGCGCGGCGCATCATCAACGAGGTGCGCGGCATCAACCGCGTGTCTACGACATCACCTCCAAGCCCCCCCGGCACGATCGAGTGGGAGTAGGGGGCGTCCTACTCTCAGGTCCGCTTCTGACCCAATGCTGTCACCGCTGGGCGGGCGTAATTCTTATCCGGGGGGCCGGTCGCGAAACCGGCCCCCTACTTCCTTCTATTTCACCAGCTCGACCTCGCTCGGCCGCCAACTCTTGTCGAAGAAGGGTTCGAGCGGACTGTAGAGACGCAGAACGACGAACCAGCCCTTGTCGGGGTCCGTCTGGATCCAGTTGCCGCGCGCGACGCCCTCCGGCTGCTCAGGCGCGAACCAGACGGTTGTCGAGCCGTCCTCGGCTGCTTCCGCCGCCGGTGACGGATAGGTCTGGCTGCCGGCCCGCGGATAGCGCTGCGGCGTGTCGAGCATCGAACGGGTCATGTTGTCATACAGGGTGAGCGACCAGAAATTGCCCTCCGGGATGTCCTTCGGCAGCGTTACCTTGTATGTCTTGGCTCCATCAAACGGGTGCTTGTCTGCATCCTGCATGGTCCAAAGATAGGTTGAGCCGATATTGGTCAGGCGCATCGCCATCGCAGGCGTGATACCGGTGACCCCATAAAAGAAGTTGCTGCGGGCGCTCATGGTTCGATAGCCGGTCGGCGGGAACGGCTTGACGCCCTCGGATGTGATCTCGGGGATCGGCGTTTCGAACTGATAACCGGTCTGGAACAGATAGTTGATCCACGACGAATCTGGATAATAGAACCAGCTCTCATCGCGCGATGCTATGAACAAGGTGCGCGCGGTCGCATTGGCGACCCTGAGTGCCTCGCCCATGATTTTCTTCATCCGCTCGTCGGGCGCGAACGGCTTGCCCTTGACGATGCCGATCGCCGCGACCGGCCCCATCAGTTCGGGATCGAGCGACGTGGCGGGCTCACTTTGCACGACCTCGTTGAGCATTTCGTAGAAGCTCCAGTCGTTCGGCGGAATGGTGTTCATCACCTTGCCGCTGCCCTCGTGGAACACAGTACGTGGCGGATTCGTCTCGACCTTGCCGAGCTTGGCCTTGCCAGCCAGAAATTCGGCGATGGGGGTGCCGACGCCGCCGGGTTTGTACGGATAAACCTTCGTGGACTGTTTGATCCTCTCTACGACCGGCCTGGGATCGCTGCCGTTCTCCAGGAACGAGCGCGCGAACCAAAGAATCGTGTTGGTGCGCGCCTTGGCGACGTAGAACCCGCCGGTCGGCAGCGGACCGTCATAGTCCGGTCCCACAATCAGGTATTTACCGCCCTCGCCGCGGTCCGGTCCGGGCAGCCCGATATCGGTCACCCAGCGGAACCATGCATCCTGCACAGCGCCAAGAAATTTCGGCGGCGTCTCAAGAACCACGGGGCCTTTGCTGAGGTCGAGATAGCCCATGACGTAGACCGTATCGGCATTGGCTGTGAGGAACAGCGACTTCGCGTCCATCAACTCGGAGAAGACGAGCACCTCGTTCTCCTTCATGCCGATATCCATCATGCCCTTCTTCAGGGCATGGATGCTCACCCCGCGCATATTGTCCATGAAGGCGCGATAGGCATAGGTGAAGTCGAGGTTGTCGTAGACGGCATCGGCTGTCGCCGCGTCCGGCACGCCGTCCTTGAACGTGAGGGTGCCGATTCCGGTCTCTACACTGTCCGGTGTGCTGATCGATTCGGGAACAGGCTGCGCCTGCGCGACGCTTATCTGTCCAGCGAAATACAGCGCGCCTGCGCAAATGGATAGTCGCTTCATCTGATCCTTCCTCCTTAAACATACCCACGAAGGGTACGCCGTGTTTCGGGACGCCACGCTACGTCCCGTTCTCAACCCGGCCTCGCTGCCGCGAAACCGAAGCTCGCCGTCACTGTGCCTTCTCACCAATTTTCTGAATAAAGCCGATGACGTGAGAGGCGGTAGTCTCGGGCTGTTCCAGAGGCAGGGCATGGCCGGCGCCGGGAACGTTGATCAGGATCGCCCGGTCGCCGAGCTCCTGCTTGAGATCCTCGCCGTTTTCGGGCGGCGCAATCTGATCCTCGGCTCCCTGCAGGATCAGATATTTCGTCTCTCCCGGCGGCGCCCACCAGACATCGAGCGGCGTCGCATCCGCCGCGACTTTTTCGATGGCCGCTGCTTCCGGTGCGCGCGACGGCTTCATAATGTCCCAAATCTTCGCAGAGTCATCGGGATTTGAAACGAAGTACGGCATAATTGCCAGCACCTCGGCGTCGGTGGACGCCGGGTTGAACATGATATCGAGAGCGTGCATCGCCGCCGGTTTGGGCGGTATCTTTCCCCCCGCCGCTAGCAGGATGACACTGCGCACCAATTCCGGATGCGTCGCCGCCAACATGCGGGCGACGCGGTTGCCGAGGTCGTTTCCGGCGACGTGGACCGGCTCGATCTTCAGGTCCTTGATTACCCCGGCCACCTGGTCCGCGAACGTCTGCAGCGTGATCCCCTTGCTTGGCGCCTTGCTCTTGCCCGAGCCCGGGAAGTTGATTCCGACGACCCGATAGCCAGCCTTGGCAAGCGCTTCGGCCAGGCCGTCAAGATAGGCCACGGTCAGGGTCCCTCCCGGCAACAAGACGATCGCCTCTCCTTCGCCCCGAGTGAAATACTCGATTTCGGCGTCTGGCAGTTTGACTACGCCGGCGTCGACGGTTTGGGCTTCGCTGATGGCTGGGAGAGCGAACAAACCCACGACGGCGAGCCATACGATAAGAGTCGCGCTTGCTTTTGGATTCATCAGCCTTGACCTCAGCAACAATTGCGCCGGCGGCGTAGATAAGAGCTTTTGGAACAGGCATTTTTTCGCACTAAGCAAGCCGGCTCAAGCCCAAAACCATCTGTGGTCCTAGCTTAGCGTGTCAACTCGGTCTCACTGATTAGTACGCGGTCGATACGAACGCGTTGAACGACAAATGACCGCTTGTGGCACTTAGCGGTCGAACTTACCCCCGCCCTTAAAACCTGCCGTGCAATGCCGTCACCTCGTCCGTTGAGGGGCGTGCTCTAGAGGCGTTCTGATCGCGGGACGGGGTGTGGCGCCTCATCAACGCGGTGCGCAGGCCAACCGCGCGGTCTCCGGCATCACCTCCAAGCCCGCCTACCATCGCGTGGGAGTAATCCGCAGAGTTCAGGCCGTGGCCATCACGTCTCCGGCTGCCCGGTCGGGTGACCGGCCCGCTTGAGACGCACGATCGCGCCGTCGAGCGCCTGAAGGAAGGCCGAGCGGTCCGCCTTCGAGAATGGGCGCGGGCCGCCCGTGATCTCGCCCGCCGAGCGCAAATCGGTCATCAGATCGCGTGTGGCGAGTGCCATTCCGATCGAGGACTCCGTGAAAATCTTGCCATTCGGACCGATGGCGTCGGCGCCGGCCGATAAGGAGCGATGCACGAGCGGGATATCGTTGGTGATCACGATCGCGCCCGGCCGCGCCCGCGTGGCGATCCAGTCGTCGGCAACGTCGAGTCCTTGCTCGACGATCACCCGCTCGATGGTCTCGACCTTCGGCAGCATGATGTAGGCGTTCGAGACGACGATGGTCTTCACGCCGTAGCGGGCGGCGACGCGGAAGACCTCATCCTTCACGGGACAGGCGTCGGCGTCGACAAGGATCACGATGGGCGCGAGCATGCGGGCTGTTTAACAGCCGGCGCGGCGCATGGGCAACGCGGCGCGCGCGACATCACTTCCAAGCCCCCCCGGCGCCATCGCGTGGGAGTAGGCCCCATCGATTAGGGGCTCGGTCACCGACTTCGAGCGGATCGCCCGTGGTCCGGCTTGTCCTTCACGGCGGGGCCGATGATTTCGATCTTGTTGGTCCAGAGGTAGCCTGTGAACTGCGGCGGCACTTTCGCGAGGTCGTCCAAGGTGTCGATGCCGGCGGTGCCGGGATCGCCCGCGCCGTATGGCCCGAGCAAGATGACTTCACTGCCCGCGTCGCGAAACCGTGCGAGCAACAGGTTTGGCCAGCCCCAGAGCCATGGCGCGACGTTGATCGGGATCATCACCTTCGTGTCGCGGCAGGCGCTCGGCATGAACCCCGTCCAACCGGCGGCGATGTACTGTACGAGACAGCTCTTCAGTTGTCCGCGCGACCACACGTTGAGACCGCTTATGCGCTCTGCCGCGCGCGCCGTCGGCTCGTCCCCGCCATAGGCGCCCCACACGGCGCTCCGCCAATCGGGATGCTTGGCGATCTGGTCTGCCAGCATGTCGCCTTCGCGCGCCTCGCGGCTCTTGAAGTTCACGAGGAAACGGCCCTCGGGCATGGCGGCGACGACTTCGCCCAGCTCCGGCATCTGCCCCACGCCCTGTCCGCGAAAGGGAAACGTCTTGCCGCCATCGGCGGTGTAGCCGTGACCGATGTCGAGCGTCTTCAGATAGGCGAGATCATGCTTGCAGGTTTCTCCGGTTCCTTCGGTTCGGCAGTCGAGAGTCCAATCGTGCATGACGGCGAAATGCCCATCCGTCGTTGGGTGGACGTCGAGCTCGACGATGTCGGCCCCGGCTGCGAAGGCGGCTTGCATGGAGCGCACGCTATTCTCGAGGTAGTCGTGCACCGGCGGATCGATGCGTTCGGCCGTGCACGTCTCGTTATCGAGACCCTCGCGGCTGAAGGTCTGGTGAATGCCGCGATGGGCGATCAAACCGATCTTGGGATCGCCCGGCGGGGCGGCGCGCCACGACGCGTTGAAGATGTAGATCGCGCCGATCGCCGCGACCGAAGCTGCGAGCACCAATGGCAATTTGCGCAAGAGACTCCCCCGTCAGCGAGGCCGTTTATTCCCGATTAAGCACTCCGGCCTAACGTCTCAGATTAGACAATAATTTTCCGGATGATCGAGGCCGAAGGGTGCCCGCGAGGGCTTTTGCGCGTGGGGCGCCCGAAATCGGATCGATTAGGAGATTCGATCCTATGCGGGTGACCTCTCTCCTGCTCGCCATTGCCGGCCTGGTAATTTTCGCCGCTCTGCCCGGGGCCTCCCAGGCTCGAGCGGAGGAGCTGCCGTGGCTCGTCTCGCCGCCGGCCAAGCCCGTGCCCCCGGGCCCTCCCGGCGTCCCGGCCTGGCTCCAGGCGCATATCGGCGACGGCGACGGGCAGATCTCGGCCGTCGTGCTCCAGCGCGCGCGGGGCTTCCACCTGCAGAAGATCCGCGAGGGCGCGGTCCGAAATCCCTGCTATTTCGCCTTCGACGCCACGCGGCCCGCAGGCACCGGCCGCCGGTTCTATGCGATCTGCGAGGCGGACAGGACGTTCCGCGCGGTCCCGTCCGGCCACGGCAGCGGCCGCAACCTGCCGGGTATCGCGAATTTCTCGAACGACGTCCGCTGCGCCAAGAACTTCTCCAACGCGGAGGATTCCAAGCTCACCACCGGCGGCGGCTATGTCACGGCCGAGATCAGGACGTCCTTCAAGGGCTATTACAACGCCTCCGGGTCGTATCAGCCGCTGATGCGCTCGTTCCTGCAGTTCGAGGGCGAGGGGGTCACCGCGACGCGCGGGAGCGCGCCATCGGCGGCCATCCGGGGGTGATCGTGTCGTGGATCTGCCGGATGAAGTTTCCGAACAGTCCCCACGCGGACAAGGACGGCTACGTGCCCTACGGCAAGCTGATCGACTATGGCGACGGGCGGAGCAATGGCTGCACCAGCTGGCCCATGTCGGTCTCCGACAAGATCCTGGCCTTGGCCGAGAACAAGCCGACCACGGTCTATATCTATCCCGAAGCGAGCGACATCGTGGCCGTTTCGCGCGCGGTGAAGTCCGGCCA
>NZ_LPWD01000439.1 GCF_001723295.1 Methyloceanibacter marginalis | reverse complement strand
CAAGAGCCCATGAGCAAGAGCCCATGAGCGCGATCCGATGAGCGCTGCTGCCGAGCGGTCCCGCAACGAGCCCATCGAGCCCGATCGTCTCGATCCCTTCTCCACGCCGCGGGAGGTCGATCGTGTGTTCGGCCATGACGCGGCGGCGGCCGAGTTCGAGAGCGCACTCCGAAGCGGGCGCATGCATCACGCCTGGCTCTTGGTGGGACCGGAAGGGGTCGGCAAGGCGACGCTCGCTTACCGCTTCGCCCGCACGGTGCTGGCGCACGGTGAAAAGGCCGAGGCGCAGGATGTGCCCGGCGAGCACCCCGTGTTCCGGAAAGTGGCGGGTCTGTCCCATCCGAATCTGCTCCTGATCCGCCGATCCTGGATCGAGAAGACCAAGCGCTACTCGCAATGGATTTCCGTGGACGAGGTGCGTCGCCTGCGCGCCTTCCTCGGTAACACGGCCGGCGCGGCGTCTTGGCGGGTCGTGATCGTCGACCGGGCCGATGAGCTGAACCAGAACGCCGCAAACGCCCTGCTGAAGGCGCTGGAGGAACCGCCGCCGCGCACGCTGTTTATCCTGATCTCGAACGCTGAAGGGCGGCTCCCCGTCACCATTCGCTCGCGGACACGGGTGCTGCGCGTGCCCGGCTTGGACGATGCGCCTTTGGAGCAAGCCGTGCGCGCGGCGCTCGACCGGGACGGGGTCAAGGCCAACGCCAAAGATCTTGCGCTGTCGCTCGCGCTCTCTCAAGGCAGCGTAAGGCGGGCGCTGGAGCTGGTCTCGGAGCAAGGGGATCGAACTCTATGATCAGATTCTCGAGACCATTGCCGCGCTGCCCGACCTCGACGGCGGCGCGTTGCACAAGCAAGCCGAGCGGCTCTCGGGCGTCAACGATACGGAGCGGCTGGAGCTTTACCTCGCGCTGCTGCTCGGCCTGATGGAGCGGCTGATCCGCTTCGCCGCCACCGGAGAGGGCGCCACCGAAACAGAACGAAAGCTCGCCAAGCGCTTCGTTTCCAAGGATAATCTCGCCGAGTGGGCGGAGGCGTGGGAGTCGATCGCGGAGGCGAAGAGCGAGGCGTTCGCGCTCAATCTCGACCGCAGCCTGCTCGTGCTCAATGCCTGGTTCCGGCTCCAGCACCTCACCCAGGAGCATCCTGTTTAGGGCATTGGTCCACTACGCTTGCCGGGCGCGGGTCGCGAGGTTATGTCTCGGCCATGGCTGAGAAGCGGCCCTATTACATCACCACGGCGATCTCCTACCCGAACGATGCGCCCCATATCGGCCATGCCTACGAGGCTGTGGCGACGGACGCGCTCGCCCGCTTCCGGCGATTGCAGGGGATGGACGTGTTCTTCCTCACCGGCACCGACGAGCACGGCATCAAGATGCTGCAGACGGCGCGGGCTCAAGGGATCAGCGCGGCGGAGCTTGCCGACCGCAACACGCCCAAGTTCCGCGAGATGGTACGGGCGCTCAATTGCTCCCACGACGATTTCATCACCACGCGCGAGGCGCGGCACACGCGCTCGGCCCAAGAGCTGTGGCGGCGCATACAAGAGGCCGGCGATATCTATCTCGACAAATATGCCGGCTGGTACTCGGTGCGTGACGAGGCCTATTACGACGAGAAGGAGCTGACGGACGGAGCGGACGGCCAGAAATTGTCACCGCAAGGCACGCCCGTCGAATGGGTGGAGGAGGAGAGCTATTTCTTCCGCCTGTCCGCCTTCCAGGATCGTTTACTCGCCCATTACGAGGCACATCCGGAGTTCATCGGGCCCGAGACGCGCGCTAACGAGGTGAAGAGCTTCGTGCGCGGGGGGCTTCAGGATCTTTCCGTGTCACGCACCACCTTCGACTGGGGCGTGCCGGTGCCCGGCGATCCGAAACACATCATGTATGTGTGGGTCGACGCGCTGACCAACTACATCACCGGCGTCGGCTTCCCGGACGAAGCGTCGGAGAGCTTCCAGAAATACTGGCCGGCCGATGCGCATATCATCGGTAAGGACATCATCCGCTTCCATGCGGTTTATTGGCCGGCCTTTTTGATGTCGGCGGGCGTGGCGCTGCCACGCCAAGTGTTTGGGCACGGCTTCCTCTATAACCGCGGGGAGAAGATGTCGAAGTCGGTCGGCAACGTGGTCGATCCCTTCGTGCTGGCGTCCGATTTCGGCGTGGATCAGATCCGCTATTTCCTGTTGCGCGAGGTGCCGTTCGGCCAGGACGGCAATTACAGCCGCGACGGCATCACGCAGCGCATCAATGCCGATCTCGCCAACGATCTCGGCAATCTGGCGCAGCGCTCGCTGTCGATGATTGCCAAAAATTGCGGTGGCATCGTACCGGTGCCCGGCGCGCTGACGGACGCCGACGAGACCATTCTTGCCGCGGCCGACGGCGTGCTGCCGCGGGTCGAGGAGGCGGTCGACGCTTTCGCCATCCACAAGGCGCTCGAGATCGTCTGGGCGCTGATTGCCGACGCCAACCGCTATTTCGCGGGCGAGGAGCCCTGGGCCCACAAGAAGACCGACCCTGAGCGCATGGGGACGATCCTCTATGTGACGGCGGAGGTCACGCGGCAGATTGCAATATTGGTGCAGGCGGTGATGCCGGAAAGCGGCGCCAAGCTGCTCGATCAGCTTGCGGTGCCGCAAGACGCGCGCGATTTCGCGGCATTGGGACCCAAGGGCCGGCTCAAGCCCGGCACCGCGTTACCGGCGCCGAGCGCCGTGTTCCCGCGCTATGTGGAGCCGGACAGCGAGGCCGCCGCGTCTAAGGGCCGCTAGCGGCAGAGCTGTTTGATGCGCGCCTCGTCGGGGCCTTCGACCAGAGCGTTCCCGATCAGCGTGCGCGGCACGGACGTATCGCCGAACCGCCTCAACATGTCGGCTTGGACGGGCGCTGTTGTGGCATCCAGAATGCTGTACTTGATATTGTTGCGCGCGAAGATGGCGCGCACCTGGCGGCAATAGCCGCACCACGAGGCGTTGTAGAGGACGACGCGCTTGCTGCATCCGGCCTGCGCGGGCGCGCCGCGAACGAGAGCAGCGCGAACGTGGCGCCGGCAATGAGCGTGAGGCAGGTCCGTCTCGGCATGCGATCCTCTCTTAAGTGTGCCTCTCTATGGCGGGGGGTGGTCCCTATTGTTTCCAGAGCCCATATGCGGCACATAGGGGCGCTGGGTAAAACTTCCGCCCGTCAACCTAGCAGTTTGAATCAACATAGGTATTTCATCTTTCCGTGATGCTGATCGACAGCCACTGCCATCTCGATTTTCCCGAGCTCAACGCCGAGCTCGGCGGCGTGCTGGCACGGGCGCGGGAGGCGGGCGTGGGGCTGATGGTGACCATCTCCACCCGGGTCGCCAAGTTCAACGAGCTGAAGACCCTCGTCGAGGCTCATGACAATGTGTTCTGCTCGGTCGGGACGCACCCGCACAACGCCGCCGAAGAGCCGGATATCACGGTCGAGGAGCTGGTCGAGATCGCCCGCCATCCCAAGGTCGTGGCCATCGGCGAGGCGGGACTCGACTATCACTACGATCACAGCCCGCGCGACATGCAGAAGAAGAGTTTTCGCACTCATATCGCCGCGGCGCGCGCGACGGGCTTGCCGCTCGTCATCCACGCGCGCGAGGCGGACGCCGATGTCGCGCGCATCCTCGAGGAGGAGAGCGAGGCGGGGGCCTTTCCCTTCGTGCTGCATTGTTTCACCAGCGGCGCGGATCTCGCCCATCGCGGGCTCGCGCTTGGCGGATTTATCTCCTTCTCGGGCGTCGTGACCTTCAAGAAGGCGGACGCCTTGCGCGACATCGCGCTCGCGGTTCCTTACGATCGCGTTCTGGTGGAGACGGACGCGCCCTATCTCGCGCCCGAGCCTTTCCGCGGCAAGACAAACGAGCCCGCCTTCGTGGCGAAGACCGCGGCGCGGCTGGCGGCGTTGCGCGGGATCGGCGAGGACGAAATGGCGCGCCTCACGACGCAGAATTTCTTCCAGCTTTTCAAGAAGGTGCCGCGAGAGGCTCTGAAAGCCCAGTCAAACGCCGCATGAGCTTGAAAGCCACCATCCTCGGCTGCGGCACGTCCGGCGGCGTGCCCCGCATCGGCAACGAGTGGGGCGCGTGCGACCCCCACAATCCCAAGAACCGGCGGCGGCGCTGCGCGCTCCTGGTGGAGCGGCACGGCCCGGACGGGGTGACGCGCGTGCTCGTGGATACGCCGCCGGATCTGCGCGAGCAGTTGATCGACGCAGGCGTCGGCCTTCTCGACGGCGTGCTCTACACGCACGATCACGCCGACCACGTTCACGGCATCGATGATTTGCGCATGGTGGCGTATAACGGGCGCCGCCGGGTCGATGTCTATTTCGACGAGACTGTCGCGCAGGCCTTGCGGCAGCGCTTCGCTTATTGCTTCGAGCAGCCGGAGGGGAGCGAGTATCCCTCCGTGCTGAATGCATGCCATATCAGGCCCGGTGAGATGGTTCGCATCGAAGGCCCGGGCGGCGTGATCGAGGCGATGCCCTTCCTTCAGCGGCATGGCGCCGGCAACACGCTCGGCTTTCGCTTCAATGGGATCGCCTACTCGCCGGATGTGAACGACTTTCCGGAGGCGGCGCTGCCCTATCTCGAAGGGCTCGATGTGTGGATCCTCGATGCGCTTCGCTACACCGGTCACCCGAGCCATCTCACGGTGGAGCAGGCGCTGTCCTGGATCGAGCGGCTGAAGCCGAAGCGGGCCATCCTGACGCATATGCACGTCGATCTGGACTATGAGACCCTGGCCGGTGAGCTGCCCGAAGGGATAGAGCCGGCTTATGACGGCCTGGTGATCGCCGCCTAGGTCTTGTGCCGGTTTTCGGCCTCAGATTCGTCTCGGATATGTCTCACCTGACATGTTTGGTCTGCTAGAGGTGCTGACCTTGCGCGGCAGGGTTTCGGGGCAAGCGTCTCGCAAAACTGCAAAATTTTGATGACGGGGAATGCCGTGCTCGAATTCGTGTCGAGGAATATAGAAGCCAAAGATCTGCGCTGCTGTCCGCAATGCGACAGCGACGCGCACGAGGTCCTGCCCGCCTATTCGTCCGGCGCTTGGCAGATCGTCGCTTGCGGAGATTGCGGTTTCGTCTATCTCCGCAACCCGCCGACATACGAGCGGCTGGTGGACGAGTTCGCCTGGGAGAAGACCCGCGACGCGGAAGTGAAGCGCCGCCGCGAGAACCGGCCCATTCGTAAATGGCTCGACGAGAAGACCCGCTGGCGGTCGAACCTGCTGCGGCCGAGCGCGTCGCGTCAATTGCGCCGGATGTTTCCGCCGGGCCGTGTCCTCGACGTCGGCTGCGGGGCGGGGCGGGAGCTGCCAGAGCCGTTCGTGCCTTTCGGTATCGAGATTTCGCGGACGCTTGCCGCGCAAGCGCAAGACTATATGGGGCCGCGTGGCGGCAAGGCGATCCACGCGCCTGCGCTGGAAGGCATCCGCCAGTTCGACAGCAAGCACTTCACCGGCATCATGCTTCGCTCGTTCCTGGAGCATGAGGTCGAGCCCAAGGCCTTGTTGCAGGAGGCCGCGCGCGTGCTTGCCGATAACGGGCGCATCTATGTGCGGGTGCCGAATTTCGGCAGCGTCAATCGCCGCGTGTCGGGCGCGCAATGGTGCGGGTTCCGCTACCCGGACCACGTGAACTATTTCACGACGCGGTCCTTGAGGACCATGGCTGACGATTGCGGTTTGTCGCTTCGCCTCATCAATCCGATGTTGTTCGTGTTCAACGACAACATCAACGCCATGCTGGTACGCAAAGCTTAGCGAGTGACCGTAAGGCGCGCCTAGAAGCCGAGGACCGAGGTGGGGACGCTGACCGAGACTTTCCCGCTGGCCGCGCCGGTCTCGGGGCTTTCGGTGCTCTCCGAATACCCTGCCGTCGCGCGGATGCTGTAGTTTTCGGGCTCGGCAAGCGTCACGCCGGCACCGATCGTATTGAGCGCATTGGGATCGGTAAGCCCGGTGCCGGACAGGTCCACGCTGGATTTGAAGAAGGCGAAGGGCTCGATGCTGGCGTTGCCCGCCTCGAAGCGGCGCTTCAACTCAGGTCCGACGCTGAGGCGTGTCACATCCACGGACGTTCCCGGCAGGTCGGCAAGCGCCGAGCTCGTCTCATCGAAATAAGAGATTGCGCCGCTTTGGCTCAGCTGCCAGCCCTGCCATCCCCATTGTCCCGTGACTTTTGCCTCGCTCAGCATGCGCTGGGTTGTGAAATCCGTGCGTTCATCACCGACAATGGTCTTGTCCTCGCCCATGCCGAAGGCGCCTTGGCATCGAATGTGATATGCGGCGTGACCCGATAGGCGAGATAGGGACCGGTCATGTAGGCGGTTCCGGCGGCCGTATCGGGTGTGGCGAGTGTCGTCTGGCTTGCCTCATCGACCTGGAGCATGCCGCCGATCAGGAGATCGTTGTTCGCGCGGTAGTCGGCGCCCATGAATGTGGTGAGTGCGTCGCCTTCTCCGCTAAAATTCTCGCGGCGTCCTTTGGCCCAAACGTCGAATTTCGATGGAGCCGGCTTTACCGCATGAGGCAGGGGCAACGCCACGTCCAAAGCCTCGTTCACTTTTTTTAGCCTGGCTTGGTCGGCGGCCGACAAAGACGAACTCCACTGGCTGAGGCTGGTTCGGAAATTGGTGTTGCTGCCGTCAGGTGTCATGTCGAACGGGACAGCGGCGCTGGTGCCCGGCGCGTTCAGCCGGTTGAAACGCTCGTCGGCCGGAGTCACCGCAAGAGTGCGGTTGACCCGGCTGCGCAAGAGGTCTTCGGCAAGGGCGGACCTGTCGGTACAGGCGCCCGTTCCAGTCTCATCAACACAGGGATCCTGTGCCCTGGCGGGTTGCGGCATTGCGAGCAAGAGCATGCCGGCCACCACCGCCAGGCTGGGCATACGGTATTCTCTCGCCAGTTTGACCATCGACTTCATTTGGATATCTCCCTCGTCCCGTCCTGCCCCAAGGGCGGTTAACGAGGTGTAAAGCGCGCGCTCTGCGCGGCGCCGCGATTCAGCGAACGAGACTGTCACCGATCCACGGCGAAAATCTGGCAACTCGCTTTGGTTTCCGGGAGCGACAGGCCGAGAATGACCTTTGCCACCTCGTCCGGCGTTTGCAAGGTTTCTTGGTCCTCGCCGGGATAGGCTTCGGCGCGCATGGCCGTGGCCGTGGCGCCGGGATCGACGAGGTTCACCTTGATTGTGCTGTCGGCCGTCTCGTTGGCGTAGGTTTTGGCCAGGGCCTCGAGCGCCGCCTTGGAGACGGAGTAGGGCGCCCAGTAGGCCCGGCCTCGAGACGCCGCGCGCGAGGAGGTGACGAACACCACGCGGCCTGCGTCCGAACGGCGCAGCAGGGGGTCGAGGGTGCGGATCAGGCGCCAATTGGCCGTCAGATTGACTGCGAGCACGCGCTCCCAAGTCTTTGAAGAAATGTGGGTCAGCGGGCGCAATCCCCCCAGGATGCCGGCATTGCCGATAAAAATGTCGAGCCGCCCGAAGCGCTCATAAAGGGACGGCCCCAGCGCATCGATGGTCTTGCCGTCCGCCAGATCGAGGGGAATGAGCGAGGCCTTGCCGCCCTCGGCCTTGATCTCGTCGTCGACGGCTTCAAGCGATTTCTGCGTCCGCGCCAACAACAGGACATGGGCGCCTTCGCGCGCGAAGAGGCGCGCGGTGGCGCGGCCGATGCCGCGCGAGGCGCCGGTGATGAGCGCGATACGGTCTTTCAGGCGAGATCCGCTCAACCGACCTCGGCGAGGAAGGAAAGCTGCTTCTGCTGGGGCGGGCCTTCCCGGTCGCGAAGTCTCGTCGGGTATTCGCCGGTGAAGCAGTGGTCGGTGAACTGCGGATGGTCGTCGTCGCGGCCGTCGAAGCCCATGGCCCGGTAGATACCGTCGACGGAGATGAAGGCCAGGGAGTCGGCGCCGATGAAGGCGCGCATCTCCTCCAGCGTGCGATTGGCGGCGAGCAGCTTGTCCTGTTCCGGCGTATCGATGCCGTAGAAATCCGGATGGGCGATCGGCGGGCTCGAAATGCGCATATGCACTTCCTTGGCGCCGGCCTCGCGCATCATCTGCACGATCTTCACCGAGGTGGTGCCGCGCACCACGCTATCGTCGATCAGGACGATGCTTTTGCCTTTCACCTGGAGCTCGTTGGCGCTGTGCTTCAGCTTGACGCCGAGTTGACGGATGCGTTGCTCGGGCTCGATGAAGGTCCGGCCCACATAGTGATTGCGGATGATGCCGAACTCGAAGGGCAGGCCGGACTCTTGCGCATAGCCGACCGCGGCCGGCACGCCGCTATCGGGAATCGGCACGACCATGTCGGCGTCGGCGGGCGCCTCGCGCGCCAATTGCCGCCCCATCTCCTTGCGCACGTCGTAGACCGAGCGGCCGCCGATGATGGAATCGGGGCGGGCGAAATAGATGTACTCGAAGATGCAAAGCCGGGCCGGGTGCTTGGGTACGAAGCGGTGGCTCTCGATCCCCTCGCGGGTGCAGACGACGACCTCGCCGTTCTCAACCTCGCGCACGAACTCCGCACCGATGATGTCGAGCGCGCAAGTCTCCGAGGCCAGCACCCAGGACTCGCCGAGACGGCCGAGGACGAGCGGGCGGATGCCGTACGGGTCGCGGGGCGCGACGAGCTTCTTGTTGGTCATACCGACGAAGGCGTAAGCGCCTTCGACCTGAAGCAGCGCCTCGATAAAGCGCTCGACGAATTGCGCCTTCTCGCTGCGGGCCACGAGGTGCAGGAGGACCTCGGTGTCGGTGGTGGACTGGCAGATGGCGCCCTTCTTGATGAGGGATTCGCGCAAGGTCAGCGCGTTGGTGAGGTTGCCGTTGTGGCAGAGGGCGAAGCCGCCGGATTCGAGATCAACGAACAGCGGCTGCACGTTGCGCAGCACCGCGTCGCCGCATGTGGAGTAGCGCACATGGCCCACGGCCATATCGCCCTTCAGGCGCTCGATCACCGGGCGGGAGGTGAAGTGGTCGCCGACAAGGCCCAGCCGGCGCTCGGTGTGGAAGTGCTCGCCGTCGAAGCTGACGATGCCGGCCGCCTCCTGGCCGCGATGCTGGAGGGCGTGCAAGCCGAGCGCGGTCAAGGCCGCGGCGTCGGGATGATTGAATATCCCGAAGACGCCGCACTCCTCGTGCAGCCGGTCTTCCTCGAGCCAGCTCAAATCGGGGTCTTGGTCAGCCTGTTCGGTCACGGGCATGGGCCTCTCCTTATAAATAGGCGCCCTGGCAGGGGCTTCAATGCCACGCAACTCTTTACCTTACGCGCGCCCTTACGACGGCTGATCGGGGTCCGCCGGTGCGCCTTCCGGCCCCGGAGTGGGCTGCTCGTCGTCTTGGCCGGGGAGATACTCCTCGGGATGCATCGGCAGCAGGGACTCGATCGCCACCTGCGTGCGCTGAAGAATGGGATAAGAGCGCGCATTGCGGACCCATTCCGGCTGGTCTCTGGCAAGCGCGGTGAAGAGAATAAAGACGATGGCGACCAGCAAGAAGCCGCGGGCCAGGCCGAAGACGAAGCCGAGCGTCCGGTCGAGCGCGCCGACGCGGCTATCCAGCACCTTGTCGGAGATGCGGAAGGTAATCAGGCTCACGATAATGAGGGTAATGATGAAAACGCCGGCGGCGAAGGCGATCTGAGCGATGCTCGGATTATCGATATAGGGCAGCAGGACTTCGTAATAGCGGGGCGTGAAATAGAGAGCCGCAACCGCGGCCATGGCCCAGGAGAAGATCGACAAGACTTCGCGGGTGAAGCCGCGGACCATCGCCAGGAAGCCCGAGATGAGCATGATGACGATCAAAATGATATCGAGCCAGGAGATTGGCATGTGTCACAAGGCTCCCTCGGGCAGATGGCCGCACGTTATCACGATTCCCCGCGATGAAGCATAAATGGCCCCGCCGGGCAATGACCGACGGGTAACACTCGGCGCATTGTCGCAGGCAATCTAGTGGGCCGGCAGCGCGAACCAGGCCACGAGCTCCTCAAGCTGGGAGACGGGCCCGAGCGTAATGCCCTCCACGGCACGGTCTCCGGCGAGGGATGCGGCAGGGACGACGGCGCGGCTAAAGCCCAGTTTCGCGGCTTCCTTCAACCTTTGGTCCGTATGGCCCACGGCCCGCACCGCGCCCGTAAGGCTCACTTCGCCGAAATAGACGGTGTCGTCGGGCACCGCATGGCCGGTGAACGAGGACAGCAGCGCCGCGGCGGCGGCGAGATCGGCGGCCGGCTCGGTCAGTCGCAAGCCTCCGGCCACATTCAGATACACGTCGTGGCTGCCCAGACGCACGCCGCAGCGGGCCTCCAGCACGGCGAGTAGCATTGAGAGGCGGTTCGGATCCCAGCCGACCACGGCGCGGCGTGGCGTGCCGAGCGTACTTGGGGCGACCAGCCCCTGCATCTCCACGAGAATCGGCCGCGTGCCTTCCATGCCGGCGAGAACGGCGGTGCCGGGGGAGCCCCGGTCGGCGTCGTTGAGGAAGAGGGCCGAGGGGTTCTCCACCTCTTTGAGCCCCTCGAGGCGCATCTCGAAAACGCCGATCTCGTCGGTGGGCCCGAAGCGGTTCTTGACCGCGCGCAGGATGCGGAATTGGTGGCCGCTCAGGCTCTCGAAATAGAGCACCGTATCGACCATG
>NZ_LPWD01000438.1 GCF_001723295.1 Methyloceanibacter marginalis | reverse complement strand
GGGCTCGTCCCGGCCATTGGCATTTCTAGGGGCGGCTACTGCGCGGCGGGCTGGGCCACCACCTTTGGCCATTCGCTGCTGCAATTCGTCTGACCGCTCTTCCAGCGATTGATGTCGAACTGCATCTTGGCCGCCTGCTCCGGCGTCATGGCCAGGTTTTTGGTGGTGACGATCGTGCTCGCGCCTTGCTGGTGGAAATCGATCGTATAGGCGAGCTTGCCCGCGCGCCCGAGATTACGCTTGTCGTGAATGGTGATCTTCACCTTCTGGCCGTCTGGGCTCACATCGGCACGGTAGACATGATCGGGGAAGAGAGGCGCGCTCGGGTTGAACCAGCATGTCTTGGCACGGCCGCCGAGCATCACATAGGCATCGACGGGCTTGGCCGTCGCAACCGACATGCGGCTCGTATTGTAGGCCGGCACCGCGCCGACCGGGGCGTCGGCGGCGACGCTTGCGCTGCCCGTGGATCCGCCGCCACCGCCACAAGCCGCAAGGCTGAACCCCACGGCCGTGAGCGCAATCGCAATGGCCGCCGGCCCTCGCACTTTATGTCCTCTTGAAAACATCGTGTGAAAACATCGTGGCTTAGTCGCGGAAGTCACGAATTGCAGGGGCTGCTCGATCGAAAGCCCTTTGGTGTGCTCGATCACCGCCTGCAGGTCGTCGCGCTTCTTGCCCGTGACCCGGAGCTCGTCGCCCTGGATGGAGACCTGGACCTTGAACTTCCCGTCCTTGATCTCCTTGACCACGCGCTTGGCCAGCTCCTTGTCGATGCCCTGGCGGATGATCGCCTTTTGCCGAACGGCCTGGCCGGCCGCTTTTTCCGGCGTCTTATAGTCGATAACCCCTGCGTCGATTTTGCGGCGCGCCAGATGCCCCTGGAGCAGCTCGTGCATCTGCTTGAGCTTCAGGTCGTCGTCGGCATTGATGACAAGCTCCGACTCCTTCCGCTCGATCTTGGCCTGCGAGCCCTTGAAGTCGTAGCGCTGGCTCATCTCGCGCACCATGTTGGCGAGCGCGTTGTCGACCTCGGCGAGGTCGGTCTTGGAGACGATATCGAACGACGGCATGGTCCCTACCCGCGCGTTTCCGGTTTCCCGGATCATATAGCATCTGAAACCGGGGCCGCGAACGGCCCCTTGAAGCGCCCCGGAGGCGGCGCCGGCTCAAGATGCAGATTGGGCCGGCTAGCCGGCCGCGCGGTGGGCGCCCACGGCGACAAGCTCCGGCGCCGGGCTCTCGACCCTGAGCCGGTCGGCGTCGCGCTCCTGAAGAAGCTCGATCTTCTTCATTTCCTCGAGAGCCTCGTCCAGGTCTCCGCGAGCGGCCGCCAGCTTGGCCTCGAGGCCCGAGACCGAATTGGCCAGATTGTCCCGTCTTTGGATGGCCGCCTTGGCGAAGGTCGGATAGGCGTAGTGATTGACGTCGGAGACGCCGGCACGCTCCTGCTCGATGGCGATCTGCCGGTCGAGGTCGGTGGCCATGGTGTTGAGCTCACCGATCATGGCCTCAATATCTTCAACCTTGCGGCGCTTTTCGTCGACTTCAAAGCGCTTCAAGCGGATGACTGCGTCGCGTGACTTCATGACTCAATACCCTCAGCGTACTCGGTCCCCGGCTACGGAGAATTCAATTACCATGCCAGAGGGGGCGCTCTACGGTCGACTGCCCTCAAAAAAGCAATCCTCCCGGAAGCGAACCCAAAGGCCTTTACGAGGACCGGTCCCCCTGCCCCTCGCTCCAGATCATGGCTGACAGGCCTTAAGGCTCGGTAAACCATATGGCTTGCATTTAAAGGATACGACGACCCCAGTGGTGTAGAGATGGTTACCGGACGTGGTTAGCGCTCGCCATAAGCTTAGCTTTTGTTAACTATTGGCCGTTAATTTATTGATTCGAATTAACCAATCTGCGTCCGACGTATTGGGTCAGGGGATAACCAGGAACTTTGAGAAGACGGGGGATTTAAAATGCGGGTTCTTCTGATCGAGGACGATAGCGCAACCGCGCAGAGCATCGAACTGATGCTGCAATCGGAAGGCTTTAACGTCTACAAGACCGATCTGGGCGAAGAGGGTGTCGATCTCGGCAAGATCTACGACTACGACATTATCCTTCTCGACATTAACTTGCCGGATATGAGCGGTTACGAGGTCCTGAAAACCTTGCGCGTCAGCAAGGTCCAGACCCCGATCCTGATCCTCTCCGGACTGGCCGGCATCGAGGATAAGGTCCGTGGCCTAGGCTTCGGCGCCGACGATTACATGACCAAGCCCTTCCATAAGGATGAGCTGGTCGCCAGGATCCACGCGATCGTGCGCCGCTCGAAGGGCCACGCCCAGTCGGTCATCCAGACGGGCGGCCTGAAGGTCAATCTCGACACCAAGACCGTGGACGTGAACGGTCAGCGGGTGCATCTGACGGGCAAGGAATACCAGATGCTCGAGCTGCTCTCCCTGCGCAAGGGCACGACCCTTACCAAGGAGATGTTCCTGAACCATCTCTATGGCGGCATGGACGAGCCGGAACTCAAGATCATCGACGTGTTCATCTGCAAGCTGCGCAAGAAGCTCGCGGCGGCGACCGGCGGCAAGCACTATATCGAGACGGTTTGGGGCCGCGGCTATGTGCTGCGCAACCCGGATGACGAGTCCGACACGGGCGAAGCCGCCGCCTAGCATTTTCTCACGAACATCGAGACTTTCGGAATGGCCGGGCTTGTCCCGGCCGTTCTTTTTTGGGTCAGCTTCTGCCCGCCTTGAAGGCCGGCCAGTTCTGTGTTTTTGGCGTCTCGGAGACCGCAAACTCCGTCAACAGCTCCGCCAGTGTCAGCCCACGCGCCCTGGCACGCGCCTCCAGGAGCTCCGCCGTGGCCGGATCAAGATGGACTTCCCGGACAGCGGGATCCTTGAGAGCGACCGTCACCCCCTCCCCGCGGCCCGGGACCAGCCCAGCGTTCAAAGGCCCGCGCAATTGCCGGGCCTGACGGCGCGCGGCCGCCACATCGGGCGTCAGACAGAACACGCCATGATGCCACTCCGGCACCGCCATGAAGTCCGGCGACATGCCGGTGGTGCTCTCCGCCGCGCCGAGCACCAAATAGCCATCCGGCGCCAGCTGCGCGCAAGACGCCCCAGCACCGCCGTCTTCAATTGCTCATCGAAATAGATGAGGACGTTCCGGCAGAAGATGATGTCGAACCGGCCGAGCTCCTGGCAGTCGTTGAGAAGGTTATGCTCGCGGAAGGCGACCCTGTCCCGAGCCTCCGGCTTGATCTGCCAGCCATTGCCCGACTTGTTGAAGAACTTGACGAGCATCGAGACCGGCAGGCCGCGCTGGACCTCGAACTGGCTGTAGAGCCCAGCCCTCGCCTTGCGCAGCGCCTCTTCCGAAAAGTCCGTGGCCACGATTTCGACGTTCCATCCGTCGAGCTTGCGCCCCTCCTCGGAAAGCAGCATCGCCAGGGAATAGGGCTCCTGACCCGTGGACGACGCCGCGCACCAGATCCTGATGCGCCGCGAGGCGGCCCGCCGCTCCATCAGCCGCGGGAGCATCGTCTCGGTGAAATACGCGAACGGCGCCTTGTCCCGAAAGAAATACGATTCAAGCACGGCGATGGTCTGTGCCACGCGAGACCGCAAGTGGTCGTTGTCCGGCTTCATCAAGGCGAGCGTGAGGTGAGCGATCGAAGGAAAGTCGTACTCCTTGAGGATCGGCCTGAGCTTGGCCTCGACGAGGTCCATCTTGTCCTCGTTGAGGTCGATGCCTGACCGCTCCTTCAGGATGCGGCGGAGCAGCTTGAACTCATGCGCCATCATGGCCGCTCTCCGCGCATGAGCTTCGCCGCAACCTCGGCTATCCGGGGCGGCGGCAGCACGGCGGCGCAGGCCCCCGTCTCAACCGCGGATCCCGGCATCCCCCAAACAACGCTCGACGCCATGTCCTGCGCTATCACGCTGCCGCCCGCATCGGCGACCTTGACCGCGCCCGCCGCTCCGTCCTGCCCCATCCCGGTCAGCACGATGCCAAGTAGCGCCGGGCCGAACGCGGCGGCGGCGCTTGCGAACAACAAGTCGGCGGCTGGCCGGCAGAAATTCACCGGCGGTCCATCGTCGACGCGCAGGTGCGGGACCGGCCTCGAAAGGACCTTCATATGACGATCCCCGGGCGCCACGTAGATCCTGCCGGGCAGGAGCGGCTCCCCGTCCAGACCTTCCTTCGTCTCGCGGCCCGTGTCGCGCTCCAGGCGCTCGGCGAGAACCGTCGTGAACATTGGCGGCATGTGCTGGGCAACCAGCACCGGAACGCGGTCGAGCGCCGGCGAAAGGGCGCGAAGAAGAGTCGTGAGCGCCTGCGGTCCCCCCGTCGAGCTCGCAATCGCGATCGCCCGCGGCGGCACGAGGGAGAACGCGCGGCCCTTGAACAGCTCGGCCTCTGCGGCTGTTTCTGGCCACGCGCCTGCCGAAATGCGGCGGCAAAGCGTCTTGATCTTGTAGAGCACCTCGCG
>NZ_LPWD01000437.1 GCF_001723295.1 Methyloceanibacter marginalis | reverse complement strand
ACCCGGCGGAGACCTGTTAAGGACTTTGCGCCACGCGGCGCGCCATCCCCTTCGGGGGTCTGTTTGGGAGTGGGGGATCAAACCTCGCGGGCTCGAGCCCGGCGAGCAAATTTGGCATGTCTTGCGTGAACGCGCCGAAAGGACCAACTTGCCGGCCATGTACGCGGTCAAAGAGATCTACTACACGCTGCAGGGCGAAGGCGCGCAGGCTGGGCGTCCGGCGGTGTTCTGCCGTTTCGCTGGCTGCAATCTGTGGTCGGGCCGAGAACAGGACCGGACTGAGGCCGTCTGCAATTTCTGCGACACGGATTTCGTCGGCACCGACGCGCCGGCGGTGGCAAATACGCCGACGCCGATAGTGTGGCGCGAGCCTGCCGCGAGGCCTGGCGCGGCAATTCCGGTACGCCCCCCTTTCGTGGTGCTGACCGGCGGCGAGCCCATGCTGCAGGTGGACGAGGCGCTGGTCGATGCGCTCCACATAACGGGCTTCGAAGTAGCCATCGAGACCAACGGCACTTTGCCGGTTCTGCCTTCCATCGACTGGGTTTGCGTGAGCCCGAAGGCCGGCGCGCCCCTCAAGCAGCGTTCAGGCGACGAGCTGAAGCTCGTCTATCCGCAAGACCGGCTCTGGCCGGAAGAGGTTCAGGGTCTCGACTTCACGCATTTCCTGCTTCAGCCCATGGATGACGGCGCGGACAGCCCCGCCAATGTGCGCGCCGCCATTGATTATTGTCTGGCCCATCCCAAATGGCGGCTGAGCTTGCAGACCCACAAATTGCTGGGCCTGCCTTACTGGTGCGGCGTGCGACCTCTGGCCGGGGCACGCAAAATCCCCTAAACAGCCCCTATGCGGATCTACAAGGAATTCTTCTTCGAGGCGGCGCATTTCCTGCCGTCGGCGCCGCCCGGCCACCCCAATGCGCGGGTGCACGGACACTCGTTCCGCGTCCGCGTTACCGTGGACGGGGAGCCGGACGAGGACACGGGCATCGTCGTGCATTTCGACGATCTGGAGACGGCGGTGGCGGACGCCCGCGACGCGCTCGACCATCGCATGCTCAACGACGTGGAGGGTCTTGCCTATCCGACGCTGGAGCGCATCGCCATGTGGCTGTGGGACCGGCTGCACAACCGGTTGCCGGGCCTGGCCGAGATCGTCGTGGCGCGTGATTCGTGCCATGAGGGCTGCGTCTATCAAGGGCCGCCCATGCGGCTTGCGGCGGAGTAGGCCATGACGCGGAAGATCACCGGCCTTCGGCAATTGGGCCATGAGGTGCCCGTCCCGGCCTCGCCGGTCGATGCGCAGCTCGAGCGCGTGCCCAACCCCCATGCGGACACCGCCTATGTGGCACGCTTCACCGCGCCGGAGTTCACCTGTCTTTGTCCCGTTACCGGGCAGCCGGACTTCGCGCATTTCGTGGTCGATTACGCGCCGCGGGAATGGCTGCTCGAATCGAAGTCGTTCAAGCTGTTTCTGTCGAGCTTCCGCAATGCCGCCGCCTTCCACGAAGATGCCACGCTGACGATCGGCAAGCGCATCGTGCAAATCATCGAGCCGTCTTGGCTTCGTATTGGCGGCTACTGGTTTCCGCGCGGCGGCATACCCATCGACGTGTTCTGGCAGCACGGCACCCCGCCCGAGGGCGTGTGGATTCCGGATCAGGGCGTGGCGCCCTATCGCGGCCGCGGATAAGTGACCGATCTCGTCATCACCAACGGCGACGCGGCCGGCGAATTGCTGCGCCGCGCGCTGCACGGGACCGAGGTCCTGCCGTGGCGTGATGTGCTGCATGAGGGGCCGGTGCTGCTCACCGATACGCTGGAAGATCTCACCGTGAGCCGCATCGAGTATCTGGCCGGCGCGGGCGGCGGCGAGATCGGCGCCATCGAGTTCGAATTGACAGCGCGCGACCGCGGTCTCGCCATGAGCGGGGAGTTCGACCGCGTGGTGCTGTGGTTCGAGCACGACCTCTACGATCAGCTGCAATTGCTTCAGGTGCTCGATTGGTTCGCGGACCATCCGCGCCATGGCAGCCTGCTCTTGGTTCAAACGGACGACTATATCGGCCGGCAGGAGCTCGAGGCGATCCCGGCGCTTGCGGCCACCGCCGCTCCGGTGACCAAGGCCCAGATCGATCTCGCCAAGCGGGCCTGGACGGCGTTGCGGCAGCCGACGCCTGAGGCCTGGGTGCGCCTTCTCGATGACGACACCTCGGCCCTACCGTTCTTGCGGCCGGCCGTCATCCGCATGTTGGAAGAGCTTCCGGGGCCCGACGGTTTGACGCGCACGGAACGGCAGATGCTGGCGACCATCGAGGGTTCGGAATCCATCACGGCGCTCGGCCTGTTCATGGCCGTGCAGAAGATGGAAGACGCCGAGTTCATGGGCGACTGGAGCTTCTGGCGGCTCTTGGATCAGCTGTCGCTCGCGGACGAGCCTTTGGTCGCGGGACTCGAAGGCGCGCCGTTTCAGCACACCGATCCGGAACTTGCGAAGGCCTATCTGACCAGCCGGCTCAGCCTCACCTCGCTCGGCAAGGCGGTGCTCGCCGGCGGTGCCGATTGGACGGAGCATCACACGGTCGACCGCTGGTGGGGCGGCACGCATCTCAGCGAAGACACGTTGTGGCGTTGGGATGGTGAAGCGCAGGCGCTTATCCCCCCGCCGCGCTGACATGCGATCATACGCGCCGGTTCAGTGAGGATTTGCGGCGCGCTTGGTCAGATGATCGATGTCCATCAGCTCTTTGAGCAATGGCTCCAGTTCCTTCAGGGGAATCATGTTGGGGCCGTCGGAGGGGGCCTTGTCGGGGTCCTGGTGGGTCTCGATGAAGAGGCCCGCGACTCCCACGGCCACCGCGGCCCGCGACAGCACCGGCACGAAGCGCCGTTCGCCGCCGCTCGTGGCCCCTGCCCCCCCGGGCTGCTGGACGGAATGGGTGGCATCGAAGATCACCGGCGCGCCCGTTTCGGCCAGGATGGGCAGCGCGCGCATGTCGGAGACGAGCGTGTTGTAGCCGAAAGAGACGCCGCGCTCGGTGACGAGCACATTGGGATTGCCGGCGCCGACGACCTTGGCCACCACGTGGCGCATGTCCCAGGGCGCGAGGAACTGGCCCTTCTTGACGTTGACCGCCTTACCGGTCGCGGCCGCGGCCAGGAGGAGATCGGTCTGGCGGCAGAGAAAGGCGGGGATCTGAAGCACGTCCACGGCTTGGGCGGCGAGCGCGCATTGCTCGGGTTCGTGCACGTCGGTGACCACGGGAAGCCCCGTGACCTCCCTCACCTCCGCGAAGATCGGCAGCGCGTCTTTCAGCCCCAGTCCCCGGGCGCTCGCCGCACTCGTGCGGTTCGCCTTGTCGAAGGAGGATTTGTAGACCAGACCGAGCCCAAGCCGGTCGGTCATTTCCTTCAGGGCCGAGGCCGTTTCGAGGGCGTGCGCGCGGCTCTCCAGCGCACACGGGCCAGCCATCAAGGCAAAGGGCAAGTCGTTGCCGAACCGGGCGTTTCCGACCGTGACCGTGGCCGCCGGGGCCGGCTTCATGGCTTCGTTCATCGCCGGACCATAGTGCCGCTTTGCGCCTTAGACCAGACGGCTCTGCTCGACGGCGGCGCCGATGAACGACTTGAACAGCGGGTGCGGCGCGAAAGGCCGCGACTTGAGTTCGGGGTGGAATTGGACGCCGATGAACCAGGGATGCTCGGGGATCTCGACGATCTCCGGCAAGAGCCCGTCCGGCGAGAGGCCCGAGAAGCGCAAGCCCGCTGCTTCGAGCTTGTTGCGGTAGCGCATGTTCACCTCGTAGCGGTGGCGATGGCGCTCGGAGATTTCCGTTGCCCCGTAGATCTCGGCGACCTGGCTGCCTTTGGCGAGCACGGCGTCGTAAGCGCCAAGCCGCATGGTGCCCCCGAGATTGCCGTTCTGCTCCCGCCGCTCGAGCTCATCGCCCTTCATCCACTCGGTCATGAGGCCGATCACCGGCTCCGCGGTCGGGCCGAACTCCGTGGAGCTTGCCCCTTCGATGCCGGCAAGATCGCGCGCGACCTCGAGCACCGCCATCTGCATGCCGAAACAGATGCCAAAATATGGGAGTTTGCGATTGCGGGCATAGCGCGCCGCATGGATTTTGCCTTCCGCGCCGCGCTCGCCGAAGCCGCCCGGCACGAGGATGCCGTTCACGTCTTCCAGGTAGGCCGCGGCGTCTTGGCTTTCGAACACCTGCGCCTCGATCCATTCGAGGTTGACCTTCACCTTGTTGGCGATGCCGCCATGGACCAGCGCTTCGTTGAGCGACTTGTAGGCGTCCTTCAGGCCTGTGTACTTGCCGACGATCGCCACGGTGACTTCGCCGTCTGGCTCGGCGATGGTCTCGGAGATCTCCTTCCACATGCGCAGGTCCGGCTCCGGCGCATTGGTGATGCCGAAGGCCGCGAGCAGCTCCCGGTCGAGACCTTCCTCGTGATAGGCCACCGGCACGTCGTAGATGCTGGAGACGTCGAGCGCCTGGATCACGGCCTCGGGCCGCACATTGCAGAACAGCGCGATCTTGCGCCGCTCGTCCGGCGGCAGCGGCCGGTCGGTGCGGCACAGCAGAACGTCGGGTTGGATGCCGATGGAGCGCAGTTCCTTGACCGAGTGCTGGGTCGGCTTGGTCTTGAGTTCGCCCGCGCTCGGGATGAACGGCACCAGCGTCAAATGGATGAAGGCGCTCTCGCCGCGGGGCAATTCGTTGCCAAGCTGGCGGATCGCCTCGAAGAAGGGCAGGCCTTCGATATCGCCGACCGTGCCGCCAATCTCGCAGAGCACGAAATCCACGCCCTCATTGCCCGTGGTGACGAATTCCTTGATGGCGTCCGTGACCGTGGGGAATGACTTGGACGGTGGAGCGAGATAGTCGCCGCGCCGCTCCTTGGCGATGATCTCCTGGTAGATGCGCCCCGTGGTGACGTTGTCCGCTTGGCGCGCCGGGCGTCCGGTGAAGCGCTCGTAGTGGCCGAGGTCGAGGTCGGTCTCCGCACCGTCGTCGGTGACGAACACCTCGCCGTGCTGATAGGGGCTCATGGTTCCCGGATCGACATTCAAGTAGGGATCGAGCTTGCAGAGGCGCACGCGGAATCCGCGCGCCTGCAAAAGCGCTCCGAGCGCTGCCGATGCGAGTCCCTTGCCAAGTGAGGAAACCACGCCGCCGGTGATGAAGACGTACCGCGCCATGGGCCTCGACCCTACACCGAGTCCGCGCCAAGGCGTAGCCCCAAAGATGCAGGGGGAGACGTCTTGGCGCAGGATTTCCTGTGAAGAACTACTGGGACTGGGGCGCTTGCGGTGCCGCCGGCGATTCTGGGGCCGACGGGGCCGCCGTGCCGGGGATCTGGAGCGGGGTCAAACCGCCCTCGCCGCCGCTGGACGGCAGGATGGACGGGGCGCCGCCGCGCTGATGAGTCGCCAATATCGACAGGGTGAGACTCGTGAGGAAGAAGCAGGCCGCCAGGATGGCCGTGGTTTTGGTCAGCGCGTTGCCGGCGCTGCGGCCGGTCATGAAGCCGCCTCCGGCGCCACCGCCGCCGCCGCCAATGCCGAGTGCCCCGCCCTCGGAGCGCTGGAGCAGGATGACGCCGACCATCGCTATGGCGATCATGACGTGAATCAGAAGAATTACGGTACTCATTGCGTCGCCTTGTTCTTAGGAGGCGCTGTCTTATCCGAATCCGCCACCGCTTGGCTAGGCCCTGGTTCGGCCTCGCTGCTCTCGGCCACGGCGGTCACCTCCTCGGCGTCGCCGATTCCTTCTATCCCCAGTGCTTCGGCGCCGGCCGTCTCGGATACGGTCGCCGACGGTTTCCGCAAAGGCAGGAAGGACATGGCGGCGGCGCCTGCAAGCACCTTTTGTCCTTCGGCCATGATGATGGGGGACCGCGGGCTTGGGATCCGGGAGGGGCGGCGGCAAGGGCTTCGGGATTCGAACGCCGTCGGTGCGGCAGCGGAAGGCGACCTTCTCCTCGACCCGCAAATATGCGCGGACCTTCTCGATTTCCTCTTCGTTGTGGAGGTGGTCTTTGACCCAGTCCGGGCCACCGCTCAGCGCAGCCTTCACACTCGCGGTCAGCAGCGTCTGTTTCTCCGTCTCCAGCGCCTT
>NZ_LPWD01000436.1 GCF_001723295.1 Methyloceanibacter marginalis | reverse complement strand
GCCGGAAATCGATCTGATCATCGCCACGAAAGACCAAACAGTTGCCGAAGTCGGAGTGGATGCCCCCGAGGCATTCGACAACGTGGTGGTGGTCAGTTCGCCTGTCGCCGAAGGAATTGCCTTGATCCGCGCCCCGCTTGCTGGGCCCAGCCGTGGCGCCGAAGCTGAGCGCGCGCTGAAAGCCACCTATTGCGGCCCGCATAAGAGCTCAAACCCTGATCCCTCAGGCCCGTGACTTCTTCCGGACACGTGGCGGACGCCGCCGGGCCAACGATGAAATATGGTCCGGCGCCTCGGCCGGCGCGTGACGCTCGATGCGTACGCCCGGGAAGATGATGATCTCACCGAGCGTCCCTTCGACGGGCTTGCCAGCCGCGGCGTCCTCGGTTCGGCGGAATTCCAGAATGGTCGCCATGCTCAAGTCTCCACGGATTACCCCACGCGACGCGCGATGGTGTGGCGCGCGTGCGCCTCTCGCGAATTAGGCCCCAAGTAAGGTTAACGGACTCCTAACCCGGAAAACCCACTCAAGCCCGGACCAGATCGCCATCTAGAAAGTGCCGCCCCGCTCTGTCTTCCACTTCGATGATCCAAAGATCGGGATCGAACTCGATTTGCCGCGCCAGATAGATGCTGACCTCCTGTGGTGTCGCCGCCTTTCCGTCGAGGCAACGAACCCAGCGCCGGTCCGTATCGCTGCCCTCCAGCCCCGCCGGCGCAGGGCCGTAAAGGCACACGGTTCCATCGAGCCTATCGATCGAGATGAAGATCGCCCCTGCTTCGGAGTCGCCGCGGCGCACGATGACCACAGGCACGGCCTGAGCCTGACAGCGGCGCAGATACGCGCTGACCCAAATCTCGCTTCTTAAACGCATGGCGCGAGACTAACGCGAAAATCAGGGGTGTGCGGCGGTCTTTGTGAGATCTTGGCCCGTCACACGTTGAAACTCAGAGAGGAGCTCCGGCGTGATTTGTCCGGTCTCCTCAAGGTTGCGGTCGCGCTGGAAGGCGCTGATCGCATGCGACGTGTTCTCTCCCCATGCCCCATCGACCGGGCCAGGCGCATAGCCGAGATCGGCGAGAACTTGCTGCACGCGCATCACCGTTCCGTACTCTTCCGCGTTCGCGGCGATGCTGTCGGAAGCGGCGACGGATCCCGTCGCGGCCGACGGAGCGACGCTGTCGCCAAGCAGAATTTGACGCAATAAATCGTCGCTGGGGAGGCCCGTCACGGCCAATCCCTCTTTGGTTTGAAACGATGAGATGGCCGCACGTGTCTTGCCGGACAACTGGCCGTCCACTTGCCCCACGTCATAGCCCCGGGCCGAAAGCTCTCGCTGAACTGCCCTGACGACGAGCTGGGATTCGCCAGCATCGGAGGCCAAGGGCGCCAGATCCGTGCTGACAGGCGGCATGCTGAGATCGGCGGGAGGCTCAGTCAAAGGCGGTGTCTCAAGCTCGGAGGCGGCATCCCTTGGCGCGACGGGGATCGTCTTCGTCGCGACCTGGCGCAGTACGGTCGTGGCCGGCGCGCTGGCGACGCCGTGCGGTTCGTGCTCCTGAAGATAGAGCGCGTTGTAGATGATCGTTCCGGTCAGGCCGAGAAAGGCCAGGAACACGAGTCGCGCTGAAACTACGCCCATTGCTTCCGTCAACGTTTGAGAATCGAGGGCGGAAGAGCACCCCGCCCCTCCGCGTGCATCTTGGCGGCGGAAACTAAAGAGTTACTAAACGAGCGCCGGGGGGCGCCCTCATGCAGCCGAGACCGTGGGCGCCTCCGCCGGGGCTTCGACCGCCTCAGACGGAGCATGGAGCGGAAGGACGATCCGCGCCGTGGTGCCCTTGCCGAGCGTGCTGGTAAGCTCAAGAGTTCCGCCATGAAGGCGGGCAAGACCCCTCACCACCGACAGTCCAAGCCCGGCGCCTTCATGGCTGCGGTCGTATGAGCCCTTGGCCTGCACAAATGGACTGCCGAGACGCGGCAGGTCTTGGTCGGCAATGCCGATTCCGTTGTCGGACACCGCGAAGACGACGGTGTCATCCTCGAAGCTTGCCGAAACCTTCACCCATCCGTCGGGCTCGGTAAACTTGATGGCATTGGAAATCACGTTGAGCAACATCTGCTTGCACGCACGCTTGTCGGCGGCAAGCTCCGGGATCCCGCGCGAAACATCGACTTTCAGAGACAAGCTCTTCTGTTCCGCCGTGTGGCGCATGATGTCGCAACATGAATTCACCAGCGAAGCGACGTCAAACGGCTCCTTCACGATCGTAAACTTGCCTGCCTCGATCTTCGACATGTCGAGAATGTCGTTGACCACATTGAGCAGATGCTCGCCGCTCTCGTGGATCAGCCGCGCGTAATCCCGGTAGCGCACTTCGCCGAGCGCACCGAATAGCTCGCGATTGAGAATCTCGGAGAAGCCGATAATCGCGTTGAGCGGTGTGCGGAGTTCGTGGCTCATGCTCGCAAGAAATTGCGTCTTGGCTCGGCTCGCGCCTTCCGCCTCGTCCCGGGCGCGCAGCAGCACGGACTCTTGCACCTTATACTCGGAGATATCGCGGGTGACGGCAACGATGCCGGACCTGTCGCCACCCTCGGTCGGCGGCATCGGCCGGCAGCGCATCTCCACCCAAGCGTAGCGTGCAGCATCGCCAGCCCCGGCGCGGCGCACGCGGAACTCCACCGCCATCGCTTCGTTGTTAGCCTGGCAGCGGGAGAGCGCCGTCAGATAAGCCGGCCGGTCGGCTACATGCACATGCTCGAACAGACTGTCTCCCAGAAGCTTCTGCACGGGCTCGCCCAAGAGGTGTTGCCCAGCGGGTGACATGAAGGTCACGCGGCCTTTCGCGTCGTGGCGCGTGATCATGTCGTTGACGTTCTCGGCCAGCAGCCTATAGCGCTCTTCGCCGGCACGGATGGCGTTCTCCGATTGCTTGTGGACCATCTGCACCATGGCGGCCAATCCGGCCGCATAGGCCATGGCGGACGCCACGCCGAGGAACGAGAACGCATCCGCCGGCAGCGGCAATGTGAGGGGCGCCGGTACCATTCCGGCCATACCGAGAAGCGCAAGGACCGCGAGGCCAAGTGCGGCCGCGCCCGCCGCCCAGGCGACAATGCGCCGGTCGGTGGCAAGTCCGGCCTCGAGCGGCACGACGACAAGCCATGGCAGGAGAGCGGAACCGAGGCCGCCCGTCAGCCACGCGCAATAGGTGATAAGACCCGCGAAATTCGCGGCCGAGATCAAATGCGCGGCGGCGAACCTGCCCGTCCGCGACAGGAAGATGGCGATGGCGATGGGCGACAGGAGCCAAAGAAACGCCGCGGCCCCGAGCAGCGACGGCTTTCCGCCCACCACCAGATAAATGGGAAACACGCACAGGGCCAGAAGGCCGCCAAGCAGACGGGACGCGATGAAGGATTGGTGGCGCGCGATGGTTAGCGCATCGCCTCGCGCCGTCCCATGGACCAGCGACTCGAAATAGGCGGCCAGCCCACGGACACTCTCACGACTAAACACACGCATCTCAGAGCGGCGAGTCGCCGCTACCGTCCCCGAATTATCTTTGGTCGTGGATTATTCGCGCCCGCGCTTAAGGAAAGCATAAAGCGCCGCTAGCCGCGGATTGAGGGCCGTTCTACGCTGGTTTGGGGCGGACCACGACGACCAAGCGGCGCAAACCCTTAACCGTTTGCTTCCGGCTTTAGTTAAATTCTCCGTGCAATAGAGATTAATTTGAAACAAGTATTACCAAAGTCCAAATCGTGTGAATGTTAGAATCGAGTGGAATTTTCGTTTCAAACTTTATTGATTGCAGAGAAGGTCCTTTATTTCATTTGAGCTATAGTGTTCCAATCTGCAGGGGAATGCAGAAAAAATGCGGAATACAAACCGCAGTCAACAGAGAGGGCAAACCGATGATGTTCCTGTTTAGGTCAGCCTTTTGGCTGCTGATCCTCGTCTTGCTGGTCCCAACCGATGAAGGCCAGCAGAACCAGATCTACGGCACCGCGCAGGCCGCCGTGAACGACGTGGTGAGCTTCTGCGACCGCAATCCGCAGACCTGCGCCACGGGTCAAGACGCCTTCACCGTCTTGGTCCAGAAAGCGCAGTACGGCGCTCAGATGATGATGGCTCTGGTCGAAGGACAGACCGATTCTCTTTCGCTTGGCGGCAGCTACTCCGAGCCCGTGGCCATGCCGGGCGACGGCTCCGTGATGCCGGTCCCCTCGGCCGTGCCGATGGAGCCCGCGACCTGGGGCCCGACCGCAACGCAAGACACGCTCAGCCCCCAGGACCGCGAAGCGGCTTGGGGCGGGCCGGGCGTCTAAACGGCCCAACTCCCAGCACCTGCCGTGGGCGCGTGCCTTCTGCCGGCTGAATAAGAAAAGTGATTGGCAGCCCCCCGCCCTGCCGATCGGGGGTGCGCAGTTGGGAAGGTTCCTGCCCTTTCCCTCCCAAACTGCGCGCCCTTCTTTTTACGAAGGCCAGTCGCAGCCTGCCGCATGGCGAACTATATTGAGTCCATGGACGTCGCGACGGACAAC
>NZ_LPWD01000435.1 GCF_001723295.1 Methyloceanibacter marginalis | reverse complement strand
ACGACCCGGCGCTGGCCGACGCGATCATTGCGGCAATCGGCGCGCCGCCCGACTTTCCGGTCATGGACAAGACCTTCCGGGAGGTCTTGATCGAGGATACGTCGTTGTCGCCGGCGCCCGATGAGTTGTTCGAGCTGATCTCGTATCTCACCGGCGGGTCGCGGCGGCAGAAGGCCAAGGCTCTGGCAAAAGGCGAGGACCCGGACGGGGATGCCGAAACTCTCGACGTACTGGAGGCGCTCGAGAAATTCCCGGGCATCCATCCGGACCCGGAGGCCTTCATCGAGGCGCTCGAGCCGCTCCAGCCGCGACTTTATTCGATCTCATCGTCGCCCAAAGCGGAGCCGGGCAAGGTCTGCCTTACCGTGGATGCGGTGCGCTACAGCCTGCGCGATCGCCTGCGCCAAGGGGTCGCGTCCACGTTCCTAGATGGGCGCGTGGCGACGGGCGACACATTGAAAGTCTATGTGCAGAAGGCGCATGGCTTCGCGCTGCCGGAGAATGGCGACACGCCTATCATCATGGTCGGGCCCGGCACGGGCATCGCGCCGTTCCGTGCCTTCTTGCAAGAGCGGTTGGCCACAAAAGCGAGCGGTGGGGCATGGCTGTTCTTCGGCCATCAACGGAGCACATGCGACTTCTTCTATCAGGACGAGCTTGAAGGCCTGCAAAGCGCAGGCGCGCTGTCGCGACTGTCGCTCGCCTGGTCCCGCGACGGCGACAAGAAAGTCTATGTGCAAGACAAGATGCGCGAGGAGGCGGATGAACTCTACGCCTGGCTTGAGCGCGGCGCGCATTTCTATGTGTGCGGCGACGCGCAGCGCATGGCCAAGGACGTCGACACGGCGTTGGTCGATATCGTCGCCAACGGCGCCAAAGTGTCGCCCGAAGAAGCGCGCGCCCATGTCGACGCGCTGCGCGCATCGGGCCGTTACCAGACCGATGTGTACTAGGGCGCAGCACATGGATTTGTCCCTCACCGTCCCGCCGATCCGCACCACGTGTCCCTATTGCGGCGTGGGATGCGGTGTGCTGGCGAGCCCCAACGGCAACGGCGGCACGACTATCGCGGGCGACCCCGAGCACCCCGCGAATTTCGGTCGGCTGTGCTCCAAGGGCTCGGCGCTTGGCGAAACGCTGAGCTTCGACGGCCGGTTGCTCCATCCCATGATGCGGGAAGCAAACGGCCGCATGTCGCAAGTCTCATGGGATGCCGCGCTCGGCCGTGTCGCCGCAGGCTTCCGCGAAACCATGAAGCGTCATGGACCGGAGTCCATCGCCTTCTACGTTTCGGGACAGTTGCTGACCGAAGACTACTACGTCGCCAACAAGCTGATGAAGGGCTTCCTCGGCTCGGGCAATATCGACACCAATTCGCGGCTGTGCATGGCCTCGTCCGTGGCCGGTCACAAGCGCGCCTTCGGCGCCGACACCGTGCCCGGCGCCTACGAGGATCTCGATAACGCGGAGTTGCTCGTGCTCGTGGGCTCGAACGCCGCCTGGTGTCATCCGATCCTGCATCAGCGCATGGTCAGAACCCGGCAGACGCGCGGCGCGCGCATCGTCGTCATCGATCCGCGGCGCACGGCGACGGCGGAGGACGCCGACCTTGTGCTGCAGATCGCACCGGGCACGGATGGTGTGCTGTTCTCAGGGTTATTGGCGCATGTCGCCGCCAAGAAAGCGCTCGACGGCGATTTCATCGGTGCGCACACCAGCGGATTTGCCGCGGCGCTCGACCTTGCCGAGGCGATAGCGCCCGATCCCGACATGGTTGCCCGAGCGGTGCGGGTCGCGCGCAAGGACGTGGCCACCTTCTTCGACTGGTTTCGTGTCACGGAGAAGGTGGTCACGCTGTATTCGCAAGGCGTGAACCAGTCGGCGCAAGGCACCGACAAGGTCAACGCGATCATCAACTGCCACCTTGCCACGGGCCGGGTCGGGCGTGCCGGTATGGGGCCATTCTCGCTCACCGGCCAGCCCAACGCCATGGGCGGGCGCGAGACCGGCGGCCTTGCCAATCAACTCGCCGCGCATATGGACTTCGAGCCCGAGTGCGTGGACCGGGTGCGGCGGTTCTGGAACGCGCCGGCCATGGCGAGGACGCCGGGGCTGAAGGCCGTCGATTTGTTCGAGGCGGTCGAGGCGGGCCGCATCAAGGCGTTGTGGATCATGGCGACGAACCCGGCCGTGAGCCTGCCGCGCGCCGATGCCATGCGGGACGCGCTAGGCAAGCTCGACCTGTTCGTGGTGTCGGAAGCCGTGGCGTCCAACGATACGCTCGCGGCGCGCCCCATGGTGCTGCTCCCGGCCGCGACCTGGGGCGAGAAGGACGGCAGCGTCACCAATTCTGAGCGGCGCATCTCGCGGCAGCGCGCCTTTCTCGTACCGCCGGGCGAGGCGAAGCCCGATTGGTGGATCGTCTGCGAGGTGGCGAAGCGCTTAGGGTTCGGCCGGGCCTTCGCCTATCACTATGCTTACGAGATCTTCCGCGAGCATGCGGCGTTATCGGCCTTCGAAAATGACGGCACGCGTGATTTCGACCTCTCAGGCCTGAGCAACCTCACGCCGGCAGACTACAACGAGCTTGCGCCTGTCCAATGGCCGGTCCGCGATTCCAAGAGTAAGGGCCAGGCGCGGCTTTTCGGAGATGGCCGGTTCTTCACGCCGGACGCTAAAGCGCGCTTCGTGACGATCGATCCTCCCGCGCTCGCCGAGATGCCTGCACACGCGTTCCCCTATCTGCTCAACACGGGGCGCGTGCGCGATCATTGGCATACCATGACACGCACGGGTAAGTCGCCGCGCCTCAGCGGTCATATCGACGAGCCTTTCGTGGAAATCTCGCCCGCCGGCGCCGCTGCGTCCAACCTCGCCGACGGTAGCCTTGCGCGGCTGACCTCGGCCCATGGCAGCGCGGTTCTGCGCGTGAAAGTCGGCGAAGGGCAGCGCGACGGCGAACTCTTTGCGCCGATCCACTGGAACGGCGAGACCGCGTCTCATGGGCGGCTCGGTGCGCTCGTGCATCAGGCGCGCGATCCGCATTCTGGGCAACCCGACCTGAAAGCGACACCGGTCTCGATCGCGCCGGTCGATTTCGCCGCGCATGGCTTTCTGCTGTCGCGGAACCCAATTCTATTGCCGGATGAGTTTTGGTGGGCGCGCGCCGCCGTCTATGGTGGCACGCTGACGCGCTTTGCCACAAACGTGGGCGCCAAAGGCTGGGAGTCTTTGGCCCACCAACTGCTGGGTGCCGACGGGGCGTTCATCGAGCTCCGGGACGATATGCAGCACACCTACCGCGCCGCCAGCTTGCGCGACGCGCGGCTTCAGGCTTGCGTCTATCTCGCTTCGGGCGCCGCAGAACTGCCTGGCCTCGACTGGCTCAAGCGGCAGTTAGGCGCAGACAAACTCGATGGGACGGCGCGCAAGGCATTGCTCGCCGGACGTGCGCCCGACGACACCGGCGACATGGGTCCCACGATCTGTGCCTGCTTCGGCGTCGGACTCACCGCCATCCATGACCTGATCGCAAGCGGTGAGGCCGTTTCCGTAGAGGCGGTAGGGCTGCATCTCAAGGCGGGCACCAATTGCGGGTCCTGTCAGCCGGAAATCAAGAAGCTCATAACGACAATCATTGGGGGACGCGTCTCTGCGGAGGCTCAATCGTGAAGTCGGCGGCGGAGAGAACTCAGCGTTCGTCGCCGTCTTCGACGCAACAAGAAAGCAGAGGCGTTGGGTGGCAAGAATGTCAGGTTCAAATTCGCGGGGAATGTGGAAGGCGTCCAGGTCCGCCGTGGCCGGATCATGGTTCGTTGGCTTGGCAATAGCTTTCGGCTCGGCGGCGTTCGCCCAGAGCCCCGATTACGATCCGCAGCAAGGAGCGCCGACCCGCTATCAGGCGCCCCATGAGGGCTTCTTCAAGGGCAAGTTCTGGACCGACACGCGCTATCGCTATGAGTATGTGGACCAAGCCAACCTGACGAAGGACGCGCGCGCTTCGACCTTGCGGAACAAGACCGGCGTCGAGTCTGGCTTCTTCCATGGCTTCCGCGCCGGCGTCGAAGGCGAGTTCGTCGTCGAGCTCGGGCC
>NZ_LPWD01000434.1 GCF_001723295.1 Methyloceanibacter marginalis | reverse complement strand
ACGTGCAGGCGGAGGGAGCCGTCGCTCGGGGTGCGGATTCGATCGTGCGCTGGTCGAGGCGGTGTGCGACGGACGACTCTCGCGCAGCCGCGTCACGGACGCCTATGACCGAATCATGAGCCTCAAGCAGCGCCTGGAGCGGAAAGAACTGGCCGCGACGGAGTGAGGGTCAGTGATAGGTATCGTGCTCGGTCGCGTCCCACAGCACATAATAGGAATACGCCGTGTAGCCGAGAATGATGGGCAAGAGCGGGATCGCGCCATACAGCATGAAGAGCTGCGATTTGGGGGCGGCGGCCGCCTCCCAGATCGTGATGTCCGGCGGGATGATATACGGGAACAGGCTGACCGCGAGCCCCGTGTAGCAGAGCATGAAAATCAGAATGCCCCACAGGAAGGGCGCAAAGCGCTGGCGCTTGGCGATGCCGCGCCATAGGCCTATCACGGCGGCCGCGGTGAGCAGCGGCACCGGAGAGAACATCACCATGTTGCCGGGCGAGAACCAGCGGTCGGCGATCTCCGGGTGCAGCAGCGGCGTCCAGACGCTGAACGCGACGATGAAAACGGCAACGGCGATCAGGCGCGTAGCGCGCAATGCCATAGGCCCATTCGCGCAATGCCTCGTCGGCTTCATGATCAACCAGCCCGCCGAGAGCAGCACGTAGCCCGACAGCACGGCGACGGCGGTGACGATGGAGAACGGGCTCAGCCAGTCGAAGGGACCGCCCGCGAACTGGTTATTCTCGACGGTGAAGCCTCGTACGAAGGCGCCGATGATCACGCCCTGCATCAAGGCCGCGACGATCGAGCCGCCGGCAAAGGCGAGATCCCAACCCCAGCGATAGGTGCTCGACTTGAAGCGGAACTCGAAGGCAACGCCGCGCAGGATCAGCCCCATCAGCATCAGGAAGATCGGAATATAGAGCGCCGGCAACATGGTGGCGTAGGCGAGGGGGAAGGCGGCGAGCAGCCCGCCGCCGCCGAGCACCAGCCAGGTCTCGTTGCCGTCCCAGAACGGCGACACCGAGGCCATCATGGCGTCGCGATCACGGTCCGACGGGGCGATGGGAAATAGCACGCCGAGGCCCAGGTCGTAGCCGCCGAGCAGCACGTACAGGAACACGGCGAGTGCCAGGATCGCGGCCCACACGAGCGGCAAGAAGATCGGCAAAAGCTGCGCCATGTCCAAGTTGGAGGCGATCATGGAGCACCTCCCGCGGCCATGGGTCGCCGTGAAGGATCGCCTTCGCCTGCGCCAGGCACCGGCGGCGTCTCTCCCGGTCCGCGTCGAACGAGTTGCGCGATGTAGTAGATGCCGGCGCCGAAGATGATGCCGTAAACGACGAAGAACAGCAAAAGCGTGGTCAAGACGCTGCCGCCCGGCACCGGCGACACGGCGTCGGCGGTGCGCAAGACATTGTAGACGACCCAAGGTTGGCGGCCGACCTCGGCCACGAACCAGCCGGCGAGGACGGCGATGAAGCCGATCGGGAAGGACCAGGCCATGGCGTGCAAGTACCAGCGCGTGGTGTAGAGCCGGCCCATCAGCCAGAGCACTGCGCCGGTGATGCCGAGGGCGATCATGAGGAAGCCGATGCCCACCATGATGCGGAAGGCAAAGAAGGGGATGATGGGGTTCGGCCGGTCTTCGGGTGCGAATGATTTGAGGCCCTTGATCTCGCCGTCCCAGCTATGCGTGAGGATCAGGCTGCCGAGATGCGGAATGGCGACTTCGTAGTGGTTGGTCTCCGCTTCCGGGTCTGGCCAGGCGAATAGGATCAGTGGAACGCTGCTGCCTGTCTCCCAATGGGCCTCCAGCGCCGCGATTTTGGCGGGCTGGTGCTCGAGCGTATTGAGCCCATGCATGTCGCCGATCACGAGTTGGAGCGGCGCGAGCCAGACGATGAGGCTCAGCGCCATGCCGAGCATGACGCGCCCATGGGGCACGCATCTGTCGCGCAAAATGTACCAGGCGCCGACGCCCCCGACCACGAAGGCGGTGGTCAGATAGGCGGCGATGACCATGTGGGTGAAGCGGTAAGGGAAGGACGGATTGAAGATCACCTGCCACCAGTCGGCGACATGCAGCACGCCTTCGGAGTCCACGGTGAAGCCCTGGGGCGTCTGCATCCAGCTATTGGCCGACAGAATCCAGAAGGCGGAAATTGCGGTGCCGAGCGCCACCATGCAGGTTGCGAAAAAATGCACCGCTTTGGGTACGCGCTCGCGGCCGAACAGCATGATGCCGAGGAAGCCGGCCTCCAGGAAGAAGGCGGTCAGTACCTCGTAGGACAAAAGCGGGCCGATGACATTGCCGCCTCGGCGTGACAACTCGCTCCAATTGGTGCCGAACTCGTAGGACATGACCACGCCGGAGACGACGCCCATGCCGAAGGAGATGGCGAAGATCTTGATCCAATGGCGGGAGATGTCGGCGTAGATCTGCTTGCCGGTCTTGAGCCACAACGCTTCGAGCACCACGAGCCAAGCCGCCAGGCCGATGGTGAAGGACGGAAAAATGATGTGGAAGGAGATCGTAAAGGCGAATTGGATTCGCGAGAGAAGTAGCGGGTCGAGTTCGGAGAACATCCTACGTTTCCCACCTGCCCAGTCGAAGGCCGCCTTCCATGGCGACTCATCACGTTGCGGCAAGACTAGCCGGGTTTGCCCATGACGGCCAGGAGGTGCATCGACGCATCAGAATGATTTGCATCAGTTGGTTTTGATTGCCGCGAAGGCATTCAGCGCGCGGGCGCGCGCCGCGGCATGATCGACAATCGGTTGGGGATAGGTTTTTCCGAGCACAACGCCCGATTGCGCGAGCACTATTGCGGGCGCTTCCCATGGGGCGTGAATGTCCGCCGCGGGAAGTTCGGCCAGCTCCGGCACCCATTGGCGCACATAGGCGCCGGCCGGATCGAACTTCCGGCCCTGGAGGATGGGATTGAAGACGCGGAAATAGGGCGCCGCATCCGTGCCGCAGCCCGCCACCCACTGCCAGCTGGCGGCATTGTTGGCGAGGTCGGCATCCACCAGCGTGTCCCAAAACCAGGCCTCGCCTGCCTGCCAGGGCAGCAGCAGATGCTTCACGAGAAAGGAGGCCACGATCATGCGCATGCGGTTGGGCATGAAGCCCGTGTGCCAGAGCTGGCGCATGGCCGCGTCGACCACGGGATAGCCGGTCTCCCCGCGCTGCCAGGCGCGCAGGGTCTTCTTGTCGGTTCGCCAGGGGAACTTCGCGAATTCTGGCCGCAGCGGTTTAACCGGCATGTCGGGAAAACGGTACAGCAGGTGAGCGGAAAACTCGCGCCAACCGAGCTGACGCAGAAAGGCCTCGGCGCCTTTCGCTTTGCCCGGCGCGGCGTGGCCCGCATGGCGCGCCGCATGCCAGACCTGGTTGGGGCTGATCTCGCCGAAGTGAAGACAAGGCGACAGGTGCGAGGTCGCGTCATCGCCGAAGTTGTCGCGGCTGCTTGCATACACCGGCAGACCGTTGTCGATGAAGTCCGACAGTATCTGCTTCGCGGCGTCCTCGCCGGGCTGCCAGGTCTCGCGCAGTCCGCCGGCCCAGTCGGGCTTGGTGGGCAGCAGCTTGAGGTCGTCGAGAGACAGGCTCGTGGCCTCGGCGAAGTTGCCGAGCCGGCGGCGCCTTCGATGGCGCGCGAGGTTCGGCGCGGCAAGGCAAGCTTTCCAGAAGGGCGTGAACACCCGATAGGGCTTGCCACTGCCGGCGACGATCTGTCCCGGCGCGAACAGAAGCTGGCCCGGATGCAGAGAGACCCTTGCGCCTTTCGCCTCGCAGAGCCGCGCGACGGTTTCTTCGAGACTCGTATCCCACGGATCATAGCCCCTGCCGGTATGAACGGCGCCAGCACCGGTCTCGTCGAGCAGCGCACCCAATACGTCCGCGGCCCGCCCCTTCCGCAAGCAAAGCTTCCCGCCGAGACTTTCATTGAGCGCCTTCAAGCTGCCATGCAGCCACCAGCGTGACGCGCCGCCCATGCGTAAGTCGCCTGGAGTTTCATCGTCGAGGATGTAGAGCGGAAGCAACGACGCGTCCGACTTCGCCGCGGCAGTGAGCGCCGCGTTGTCGGCAAGGCGCAGATCGCGGCGGAACCAGACGATGACCGGAGACTGAGACCTCGCCATGCGCGGCTAGCCTCGCGGCGCGGTTGCGGCAAGGGCGGCTTGGTGAAGATCGCGGGACTCCGCGCCGAAGCAGCAGAACACCACGCGCGCGATGCCTGGCACGTCCGGGAGCGTCTCGCGCACCGTGCGCACGGCGATCAGCGCGGCGCGGTCGGGCGGGAAGCCGTAGATGCCGGTCGAGATGGCGGGGAAGGCGACGGATGCGAGGTCGTGCTCCGCGGCAAGCGTCAGCGCATTCCTGTAGCAATTTGCCAGCAGCATTCCTTCCCCCCGCTCGCCGCCGCCCCAGACCGGACCCACGGTGTGGATCACATAGCGGGCCGGCAGGCCGAATCCGTCCGTGACCTTGGCTTCGCCCGTGGCGCAGCCGCCGAGCTTGGCGCAGGCGTCGGCGAACTCGGGGCCGGCGGCCCGGTGGATGGCGCCGCACACGCCGCCGCCCGGGGCCAACGCTTCGTTGGCGGCGTTGACGACAGCGTCGACATGGAGGGTCGTAATATCGCCTTCAGCGATCTCGATCTTGTCGGGCATGGGCGCATTGCACGCCGGAAACCCTGGTCGATCAAGCCCTCGCGAAGCTCACAAATCGAGCTGATAGGAATGCGGAATCCAGCGGTAGCCGCCGTCCTTGCGCCGTTCCACATAGCCGATGGATGGAAACGGCATGTGGAAGGCGCTGACGGCCACGCGGTCGGTGGCCACCGTGTCGAACATGCGGGCGCGGGTCTTTGGCGCTTGCTCTCTGTCGACGTCGAACACGCAGTGCCAATCGGGATGCACAAGCGAGGCGACGTGATGGTGCGCGCAGTCGCCCCAGAAGACGAGGCGCTTCCCGCCGCTCTCGATGTCGAACGCGAGATGGCCGGGGGTGTGCCCATAGGCGGCCAGGGCACGAATGCCGGGCACCACCTCGTCGCCGGGCTTGAGGAACGTGGTTTTGTCGGCGAGGGGCACCATGTAGTCGCGGAACAGCGCCGGCGAACGGCTAGCCGCCCGTCGCTTGTCGCCGGCCCAGAAGTCATAGTCGATCGCACCCGTGACGTATCGCGCGTTGGGGAACAGCGGCTCTCCATTCTCCATCACCCCGCCGATATGGTCGGGATGACCGTGAGACAGCACCACGACGTCGATCTGCTCGGGCTTGAAGCCGGCCGGCGTAAGCTGTGCGGCGAGCCAGCCGCCTTGCGGCCGGGGAACGAAGCCGCGCTCGCCGTTGCCGGTATCGAACAGGATCAGCTCCTTGCCGGTGTTGACCACCATGGGCGTGAAGCCCGGCCGGTACTTGTTCGTCGGGAGCATGTTGTCACGCATCACTTGATCGACAGCGTCTTGCTCCGCGTTTGCGCCGATCAGCGGCCAGGGACCGTCAATGAAGGCAGCGGCGTCTGAGATCGTCGTCACCTCGAAGTCGCCGAGCTTGATACGGTAATGGGTCGGTTCGGAGAGGCCGAGCATCGGGGCAGCGGCCATGGCGCTGCGCAGGGCGAGGGCGGCGGCAAAGGGCGCCACGGCAAGCGCGCCCGTACCGGCGATAAGGCGACGGCGGTTGACGGCACATTTGAGCATTGGCGATCTTTCCTTTTGCATCTGTCCGCGACACTATCGGCCGGCATCCCGAAGCCGCTTGAACGAACGTGCTGTGTCAGACGCTCCCGAAAATTCGCCGATCTGGTATCTCGATCGCGGCCGCGCGCTGTTCGCCGGGCCGCTCGGCCGCAACGCGCCCCACCGCCACAGCACGCCGGTCTTCCTCGCGGGGCTGTACGAAAAATTCGCGCTCCGCGTTGGTGATGGCGCCTGGCGGATCTGCCGGACGGCGGCGATTCCAGCCGGTCTCGCTTACGAGTTCGACATGGGCGGCGCGCCGCTCGCCGTTCTCTATGCCGAGGCAAGTGCGGCCGGCACGGAAACCCTTTCACGCCTTGTCTGCCACGCGCAGGACGTCTCCGGCGCGCGCGTCGGGGATGACGGCGAGGTTGCCGTGCTGCGGGAGATGTATGAGGACCGCGACAGTCCATCTTGGATCGCGCGCGGGCTCGACGACTTGATCGGTTTCGCAGGCCGGCGCGAACGTCCCGTTGATCCGCGTATGGCGCGGGTTCTTGATTCCTTGCACGAGAGCTATGCGGATCTCAGGCAGGTCGGGAGGGTCGCGGAGACGGTCGGCCTATCTCCGTCGCGGTTCCAGCATGTCTTCACCAGGGAAATCGGCGTGCCCTTCCGCCGGTACCGCGCCTGGTGCCGCATGCGTGCGGCCATCCGCGCCGTCTTGGACGGTAGCAACCTGACTACCGCCGCCCATACAGCGGGTTTCGCGGACCAGGCGCATTTTGCGCGTGATTTCCGCCGCACGTTCGGGGCGCCGCCACGCCCACCCTCGCGAAGGTGAGGGGCGCGCGGCCGCAGCGCGTTACTGGGCGGCCGAGGCGGACTTGTCCGGAGGATTGATCGACCAGATCCAGGCGATGATCTTCCACATGTCGTCGTTGGACTTAACGATGTTGCCGTGGGGCGGCATCGGGCCGACCACGTTCTCGGAGCCCTTGCGCGTATAACCTTGCTCCTGGAGTCCGGTGGTACCCAACGCGATCAAGCGGAACAGGATGTCGCCGTCGTTGCCGTAAACCCAAACCGGGTTCGACAAAGGCGGGCCCATGCCGCCGCCGCCCGTGCCGCCATGACAGCCGTTGCAGCCTGCAGCCATGTAGATTTCATGGCCTTCTTCCACGACCTTGGCGTCGTCGGTCGAATAGGGATTTTTTAGCGCGCCTTTCTCGGCCGATTTCGCGGTTTCCATGGGGCTCGATGTGGAAGCGCTCTCCTCCGTCGTCTCTTGATCGGCGGCCAATGCCGGGAAGGCGAGCAGCGAGGCCGCCAAGGCAAAGGGCGCAAGTCCGCTGATCACGTATGGTGAAACCATGGGGAAACCTCATCTCGAATACGGGCGCGTCTTGCGGCGCCTTTGGGTAAAAAACAGCGCAACGGCGTTCCCGGTTCCACTTGACGTCCCATACTGATGTTATGTTATATCATCGGTCATGAATGCCGCCCATCACCACGACGCACCGAAGCTCTCGCGCAACCAAAGCGAAATCCTCAGCTGTCTGAGGAATTCGGGCGAGCCTCTGAGCGCCTACGCCATTCTCGACCGGGTGCGGAAATCGGGGATCTCCCATCCGCCGACCGTGTACCGCGCCCTGAACGATCTGATGAAAAAGGGCATGGTCCACCGCCTGGAGTCCCGCTCGGCTTTCGTCGCCTGCGGGCACGGGGCTTGCGACGGCAAGTTCGCCTTCGCCATCTGCCGGGCCTGCGACAAGGTTGTCGAGATCCTGCTCGCCGACAAAGACCAAGCGCTGCTGCTGGGCCTTGCCCCGGATGAAATCTCGCCAGAGCAGGTGACCGTCGAGATCGCGGGTCTCTGTAACGATTGCCACCCGAGCCGGCTGGCCTAACTTCGGAAGGACGTGACCGTTGCCCTCGCGTGAAGCCTCGACGCGTGACGCCTTGGAGCGCGAGCCCATCGCGCTTGTCCCGGCAGGCGCCACGCACCGCGCGGCGCACCATGCCCCCGTGCGGGGGGTCTCGTGGCTGCGGGCCTCGGCGGGCGCGCGGCTTTGTCTCGTGGCGGCGGCGGTCGGTCTCTTGTGGCTCGCGGTCTATTGGGCGCTTCGATGAAGGCTACGGCGCCCACCCTCGGCTTTCACAATCTGACGCTCGGCTATGGCCGGCACCCTGCTGTGCATCACATCACCGGGGAGGTGGCGCGCGGCGAGCTCTTGGCGATCGTCGGGCCGAATGGTGCCGGCAAGTCGACCCTGCTCAAAGGCATTGTCGGCGAGCTCAAACCCTTAAGCGGCCGTCTCGATCTCGACGGCCTCACCAAGCGGGACATCGCCTATCTGCCGCAAGTCATCGAGATCGACCGCAGCTTCCCCATTTCGGTGTTCGATTGCGTCGCCATGGGGCTGTGGCGGCAGATCGGCGCGCTGCGCGGTCTCGACGCGCGGGGACGCGATCACGTCATCGGCGCGCTCGGCACGGTTGGCCTGATCGAACTCGCCGACCGTCCGGTCGGCACGCTCTCCGGCGGACAATTCCAGCGCGTCCTATTCGCGCGGCTTCTCCTGCAAGACGCCAAGCTCATCCTGCTCGACGAGCCGTTCCGCGCCGTGGACACCAAGACCGTCGCCGATCTGATCCGCCTCATCGAGCGCTGGCATCGCGAGGGCCGGACGGTGCTCGCGGCGCTGCATGACATGGAGCAAGTGCGTACGCATTTCCCGCGTACGCTGTTGCTTGCCCGCGAAGTCGTCGCCTGGGGCGAGACGCGCGCCGTGCTGACGCCCGCGAATCTCGCCAAGTCGCGCGAAATCACCGAGGCGTTCGATGCGCACGCGCCCGTGTGCGAGCGGGAAGAGACGCGCTGGTCCGCATGATCGACAGTCTCGTCCAGCCCTTCATCGAATTCGCCTTCATGCGCCGGGCGCTGGTGGCTCGCTCGCCATCTCTCTGACGGCGCCGCCCATCGGCGTGTTCCTCGTCTTGCGGCGCATGAGCTTGATGGGCGACGCCATGGGGCACGCGATCTTGCCGGGCGCGGCCATCGGCTACCTGCTCGCCGGACTGTCGCTGTTCGCCATGAGCCTCGGAGGCTTTGCCGCGGGGCTCGCCGTGGCGCTCGCCGCGGGGCTCGTGGCGCGCTCCACGGTCATCCGCGAGGATGCGAGCCTTGCCGGCTTCTATCTGTTGTCCTTGGCGCTCGGCGTGATGCTGGTGTCGGTGCGCGGCAGCAGCGTTGATCTCCTGCATGTGCTGTTCGGAACGGTGCTGGCGCTGGACGACGGCGCGCTCCTTCTCATTGCCAGCATCGCCACGGTGTCCATGATGACGCTCGCGGTGATCTACCGCCCGCTGGTCATGGAGTGCTTCGATCCGCAGTTCCTGCGCTCGGTAAGCCCGTTGAGCTCGCCCACGCATCTAATCTTCCTGGTGCTTGTGGTGCTCAATCTCGTTGCGGGCTTTCAGGCGCTCGGCACGCTGATGGCGGTCGGCATCATGCTGCTGCCCGCCGTCGCCGCGCGCTTCTGGGCGGAGGATGTCGGCGGCATGATCGGCGTCGCCATCGCTTCGGCCTTTGCCTCGAGCGTCGTCGGCCTGCTCGTGTCCTATTACGTCAACGTGCCCACCGGCCCCGCCGTCATCCTCGCCTGCGGGGCGTTCTACCTCTTGTCGATGCTGGTGGGCGTGCGCGGCGGCGTCCTCTGGGGGTTGATGCCGCGCAGACATCTGGAAGCCTGATCCCTGCACCTCAAGGAGTTGCGTCATGTGGAATCGCCTTATTGCTCTTCTTGCCGCCACCTTCGTCGCGCTCGGCGCTTCGAGTGCCGCACACGCGGCTGACAAAGCCGACGGTGGCAAGCTCAAAGCCGTCGCCTCGTTCAGCATCCTCGGCGACATGGTGAAGAATGTCGGCGGCGACCGCGTCGAGGTCACCACGCTGGTCGGGCCGAACGGCGATGCCCATGTGTTCAGCCCGACGCCCGCCGACGCCAAGACGCTTGCATCCGCCGACATCTTCTTCGTCAACGGGCTCGGCTTCGAAGGCTGGATGCAGCGGCTGGAAAAGGCCTCCGGCTTCACCGGCGCGCTCGTGGTGACGAGCGGCGGTGTGATGCCGATCGTCATGAAAGGCGGCCACAATCATGGCGCCGAGCACGAGGACGATCACGACCACGACGATCATGCCAAAGGCGCGGACGATCACGACGAAGACCATGATGACCACGCAAAAGGCGAAGAAGGCCACGATCAGGACGATCACGCCAAGGGCGAAGACGACCATGACCATGATGAGCATGCGAAAGTCGAGGACGATGATTCGCACGGTGGCGACACCGATCCTCACGCGTGGCAGAGCCTGTTCAACGGCAAGATCTACGTGACCAATATCCGCGACGCGCTGATCGCCGCCGATCCCGATGGCAAGGAGACCTATGAGGCGAACGCCGCCAAATATCTCGCGGCCATCGAGGCGGAAGACGAGGCGGTGCGGGCGGCGATCGCCAAGCTGCCGGAGGCGCGCCGCAAGATCATCACCAGCACGATGCCTTCGGCTATTTCGGCAACGCCTACGGGCTCGAGATCATCGCGCCGGAGGGTGTGAGCACCGAGAGCGAGGCGAGCGCCCAGGATGTGGCCAAGATCATCCGGCAGATCCGCGAGGAGCACATCCCGGCCGTGTTCCTGGAGAACGTCACCGACCGCCGGCTGCTCGACCAGATCGCGTCGGAGACCGGCGCGAAGATCGGCGGCGTGCTCTACTCCGACGCGCTGTCGGACCAGGATGGCCCGGCGCCGACCTATCTCGACATGTTCCGCCACAATGTGGGGACGCTGACGGCCGCGCTGTCGAGCTAGGATTCACGAGGATAGACTGTCATGCCCGGCCTTGTGCCGGGCATCCACGCTTTGCCGAGGTGAACGAATGAAGACGTGGATGGCCGGGACAAGCCCGGCCATGACGGAGTCTTGAGCTGTGCTGAGTGACAAGAAATGGCTGCTTCTGCTGCTCGCGGCGCTCGGCGGCGTCATCGTCTTTTCGACGCTCGCGCCCAAAGGCTGGCCGGTCCGGCTGGGGCTGCATTGGCTGGTCGAGCATTTCCTCGCCTTCTTCACGCTGACCGTGCTCGCCTGCCTCGCTTTTCCCCGGCCGATGGTCGTCGCGGCGGTGCTGCTTCCCCTCGCCGTGGGGCTCGAGGCGGCGCAGGCGCTTACCCCCGACCGTACGGCGGATCTCGCCACGGCGCTGATCGCCGCGGCAGCTGTGGCCAGCGGGGCGCTGCTGGCCGATGGCCTCTTCGCTGTGCGGAAAAGGCGCGGGAAAGCCTGATCCGGGGGTGGTGGCGCGCCTGTCGTAAATGTGATGTATCCTGGCCCCATGGAGATAAGCGCGCGCAAGCGCACCATACCGGTCAGGATCGGCGGCGTGACCATGGGCGGCGGTGCCCCCATCGTCGTGCAATCCATGACCAATACGGACACGGCGGACGTTGCCTCGACCGTCGCGCAAGTGGCGGCGCTGGCGCGCGCCGGCTCGGAGCTCGTGCGCGTCACCGTGGACCGGGCGGAAGCCGCCGCCGGAGTGCCCCTGATCCGCGAGCGGCTCGATGCCATGGGCGCCGACGTCCCGCTGATCGGCGACTTCCACTATAACGGGCATACCCTGCTCGCGGACTATCCGGCCTGCGCCGAGGCACTCGCCAAATACCGCATCAATCCCGGCAATGTCGGCTTCAAGGATAAGCGCGACAAGCAGTTCTCGCAGATCATCGAGATCGCGCTTCGCCACGACAAGCCCGTGCGCATCGGCGTCAATTGGGGCAGCCTCGACCAGGACCTGCTGACCCGGCTGATGGACGAGAACGCCGCCAGCGCCTCGCCGAAGGACGCGCGCGCGGTGATGCACGAGGCCATCGTGCAGTCGGCGCTGCTCTCGGCCGAACGCGCGCAAGAGCTTGGCATGGGCGCCGACAAGATCGTGCTCTCGGCCAAGGTCTCCGCGGTTCAGGATCTCATCGCCGTCTATGCCATGCTGGCCGCGCGCTCCGATCTTGCGTTGCATCTGGGTCTCACCGAAGCCGGCATGGGCTCGAAGGGCATCGTCGCCTCGTCGGCGGCGTTGTCGGTGCTGCTCCAGCAGGGCATCGGCGACACGATCCGCATCTCGCTGACGCCGGAGCCAAATGGCGACCGCACGCTCGAGGTCAAGGTGGCGCAGGAGCTTTTGCAGAGCATGGGCTTCCGCGCCTTCGTGCCGTTGGTCGCCGCGTGCCCCGGCTGCGGGCGGACCACCTCCACCACGTTCCAGGAGCTGGCGCGTGACATCCAGGACTTCATCCGTGATCAGATGCCGGAGTGGCAACGTCGCTATCCGGGCGTGGAAAATCTCAACGTCGCGGTGATGGGCTGCATCGTCAACGGCCCCGGCGAATCCAAGCATGCGGATATTGGCATCTCGCTGCCGGGCACCGGCGAGTCGCCGGCCGCACCCGTGTTCGTCGACGGCAAGAAGGTCACCACGTTGCGCGGGCCAGGCGCCTCGGCGGAATTCAAGCAGATGGTGCTCGACTATATCGAGCGCCGCTACGGCACCGGTGCGATGGGCCGCACCGCCGCAGAGTAGCTTTCGTCATGGTGAGGCGCGCGGCCGTGATTCGAGGCTCGCTGCGCTCGCACC
>NZ_LPWD01000433.1 GCF_001723295.1 Methyloceanibacter marginalis | reverse complement strand
TTATCAGGGATGGCCAAGTGGCCTCAAGCGGCGCGACCATAGAGGACGTGAAATATAGGGTCAAACCGGGCGAGAGCTTCGAACTTTGCCTGCCGCCCGTTGCCGATACCACGATCGGCGCCGAAGCGATCCCGCTCGACGTGGTCTACGAGGACGACGCGCTCATCGTCATCGACAAGCCGGCCGGCCTCGTGGTGCATCCCGGCGCCGGCCAGCCCGACGGCACGCTCGTCAACGCGCTTGTGGCCCATTGCGGCACGTCTCTCTCCGGCATCGGCGGCGTGGCCCGGCCCGGCATCGTGCACCGCCTCGACAAGGATACGAGCGGGCTGATGGTCGTGGCCAAGACGGACCAAGCCCACCGCGCCCTTGCCGAGCAATTCGCCGACCATGGCCGCACCGGCGAGATGGAACGCGGTTATCTGGCGCTGGTATGGGGCGCGCCGTCGCGGCCGCACGGACGGATCGTGGCGCCGATCGGACGCCATCCGACGAGCCGTACCAAGATGGCCGTGCTTTCCGAGGAGAAAGGACGGGAGGCCGCAACACGCTGGCGCGTGGCGGAGACCTACGGGCACGGCAAGGACGGGCCCCTCGCCGCGCTGGTCGAGTGCACGCTCGAGACCGGGCGCACCCACCAAGTGCGCGTTCACCTGGCCCATATTGGGCACCCCCTGGTCGGCGATCCGCTTTACGGCCGCGGGTTTAAGTCAAAGCTGGGGAAACTGCCGGAGGACGCGAGGGCGAAGCTCGCCGGCCTCGAACGCCAAGCGCTCCATGCCGCCCGGCTTACCTTCGTGCATCCCGTGACCGGCACATTAATGGAATTTAATAGTCCGCTACCTGAGGATCTCGCCGAGATTGCGGTTACATTCAAGCAACTGTGATGCCGAGTCGCCTTTTCCGCGCACGGCAAAGGTTCTATAGACGAACGTGCCGGGGGGCAGGTTGAACGGGAAGAGCGCAGCCGTTTGAGGCTGCCGGAGACGGGTTCCATGGCCGCCAGAAGTTTGCCGAGCGTGAGCGCCCACGGCGGGCTGACACGCTACCTCGAAGAAATCAGACAATTTCCGATGCTGGAGCCGCAGCAGGAGTACATGCTCGCCAAGAGTTGGCGCGAGCATGACGACCGCGACGCAGCGCATCAGCTCGTCACTTCGCATTTGCGGCTCGTGGCGCGCATCGCCATGGGTTATCGCGGCTACGGCTTGCCGATCGGCGAGGTCATCTCCGAAGGCAATGTCGGCCTGATGCAGGCGGTGAAGCGCTTCGATCCCGATAAGGGCTTCCGGCTCGCGACCTATGCCATGTGGTGGATTCGCGCCGCGATCCAGGAATACATCCTGCGCTCGTGGAGCCTGGTGAAGATGGGCACCACAGCGGCCCAGAAGAAGCTCTTCTTCAACCTGCGTAAGGTCAAGGGTCAGCTCAAGGCCCTCGAAGAAGGCGACCTGCACCCCGACCATGTGAAGACGATCGCCACCCGGCTCGGCGTGAGCGAGGACGACGTCGTCTCCATGAACCGGCGGCTCTCGGGCGACTCATCGCTCAACGCGCCCGTGCGCAACGATGCGGAGAGCGGCGAGTGGATGGACTGGTTGGTGGACGACACCTCCGTCGACCAGGAAACCGCGCTGGCGGATTCCGAAGAGAAAGAGCAGCGCCACGACATGCTGCAAGACGCGCTCGAAACGCTGAACGAGCGCGAGCGCCGCGTGTTCGAAGCGCGCCGCCTCTCCGAGGATCCACTGACGCTGGAGCAACTCTCCACGGAATTCGGCGTGTCGCGCGAACGCATCCGCCAGATCGAGGTCCGCGCCTCGAGAAGGTGCAAAAGGCGGTCCAGAAAGCCGCCGCCGCGGCCGAACCCGAGCCGGTCGACTAGCAGACCCTCTAGCGCTCACATCTGTTAGATTCGTCATGGCCGGGCTTGATCCGGCAATCCGTTCCACTGGCAATAGCACTGAGGGCCAACGGCATGGATGCCCGGATCAAGTCGGGGCATGACGGTTCATTGGAATACGGGTCGGGGGAAATGAAGCATCTGAAAGTCGAGGGCATCGACGTCGCCTATCTCGACGAGGGCAAGGGCCCGTGCGCCATCCTCGGCCATTGCTCCAGCGCCTCCCACAAGGAATGGCTGCCACTGATCGAGACCTTGAAGGCCGATTGGCGCGTACTGGGACCCGACTTCATCGGCTACGGACAGTCCGACCCCTGGCCCATCGACAAGCCGTTCAGCATCGAAGCCGACGTCAAGGTGCTGTTGGCGCTTGCCAGAAAGACCAAGAGCAAACTTCATCTGGTCGGCCACTCCTACGGTGCGGCGCTCGCTCTCGAGGCCGCGCGCAAGCTGGGCGCCCGGGTCAAAAGTCTCACTTTGGTCGAGCCGGTCTCGTTTCACCTCTTGCGCATCGAGAACCGTCCCGAATGGAAGGATGTCGAGAAGCTCGGCGTGTCCGTGCTCGATCCCGTGGCCAAAGGCGACGACCGTAAGGCCGCCGCCGCTTTCATGAGCTATTGGCTCGGCCGCTGGCGCTGGTGGCTGTCGCCAGAGCGTTTCAAGAGCGCCATCGCCACCACGATCCCCAAAGTCGCGCTCGAATTCTCCATCGCCATCGACGCGCAGACGACGCTTGCGGACTATGCCGAAATCGAAGCGCCGGTGTTGCTTATCGTCGGCGCCAAGACACCGCCGCCAACCCGCGCCGTGATCGAGTTGCTAGGCGGGGCACTGCCCAACGCGAAAGTCGAGACGCTAAGAGGCGCCGGGCACATGAGCCCTTTCACGCATCCCGCCGAACTCAACCAGCTGATCCTCGATCATCTCGCCGCTCACCGCTAGCCGGGCTGTCGCCGTCGCCGAGATCCTGGACATCCTTGGTGAACAAATCTTCGAGCTCAACTGCGGCGGAGAGCGCATTGGCGCGCATCTTCTCCTGGTCGGTGTAGATCTTGTAGTCGTCGTAAAGCCGCTTCTCGTCATGCCGCTTGAAGGTCGCGATCAAGCGCGTCACCTCGTCCGGCTTCAGGCCAAGCCCGCGCAAAAGCTGCCTGGTGAGCTCGAGCGCCGAGAGAAACGTCTCACGCTCGATGATGGTGACCCCAAGATCCAAGAGCCTATGCACATGGATTCGGTCCCTGGCCCGCGCGTAGATCGGCAGATCGGGAAAGTTCTCGCGAACGACCTCGGCCACCCTGATCGATGCATCGACATTGTCGATGGCCAACACGAAGGCTTGCGCTTTGCGCGCCCCGGCGGCCCGCAAGATGTCGATTCTCCCCGCGTCGCCATAATAGATCTCCGCGCCGAACCGGCTTGACGAAGTCACTTGCGCGATGCTGGCGTCGAGCGCGGTGAAGGGAATATGCCGCGCGCGCAGCACGCGGGCCACGATTTGCCCGAAGCGGCCGAAACCGGCGATGATGACGTGCTGCTCGCCTTCCGGCGGCATCTCGTAGTCCGGCGGCGCCGGTGTCAACGCGCGCGCCACCACGTCGTCGATAAGCAGAAGCAGCGGCGTTGCCGCCATGGACAGGGTGACCGCGAGCGTCAGCAGGCTCGCCGTGTCGCGCCCAATCACGCCTTCGAACATGCCCACCGAGAACAGCACGAAGGCGAACTCGCCACCCTGGCTGAGGATGATGCCCAAACGGCGTGCCGATGCGTTGGCAAGTCCCCACCAGCGGCCGAGCCCGTAAAGAACGGTGGCCTTCACCCAGAAGCAGACCTGCGACGATGGCCAGCAGCGCCCAAGCTGCGCCACCAGCACCGAAAGATCGATGGACATGCCCACCGCGATGAAGAACACGGCAAGCAGCAGGCCTTCGAACGGCGCGATATCCGCCTCGATCTGATGGCGGTATTCGGAGTCCGCCAACAGCGCCCCCGCGATGAAGGAGCCGAGCGCCGCGGAGAGCCCGACCGCCTCCATGATCAGGGCCACGCCGACCACGGTCAGCAGAGCGCTGGCCGTCATGGCCTCGCGCACACCCGTGGCGGCAACCAGATGATACAGCCGGCTCAACAAGAATCGCCCGACCAAGATCACGCCGGCTATCGTGAGGATAGCGAGCCCGGCGCTGGCGAGGTCCATCTTCGGCTCCTCGACGCCAAGGGCGAAGAGCGGTACCAGCGCGATCAAGGGTATCGCCGCGAGGTCCTGGAACAGCAGCACGGAGAATGCGAGCCGCCCATGCCGCGTGGTGAGCTCGCCCCGCTCTTCCATGACTTGAAGCGCGAACGCGGTCGACGACAGCGACAAGGCGAGACCGATGAACAAGGCCTGCGAAGGGGGGAGCCCTAGGGCCAGGCCAATAGCCGCAAGCAAAAAGGCCGTGATGACGAGTTGCGCCACGCCGAGGCCGAAAATGGCCGAGCGCATCGACCACAGGCGGATCGGCCGAAGCTCGAGCCCGATCACGAACAGGAGCAGCACGACCCCGAACTCGCCGAGATGCAGGACCTGATCCGCGTCTTCGAGGGCGTAGTACCGGCCGAGCACGAAGGGCCCGATGACCACCCCGGCGGCGAGGTAGCCGAGTACGGCGCCGATGCCCAGGAACCGGCCGATAGGGGCTGCAATGGCGGCGGCGGCCAGAAACACGACCACCTGAAGCAACGCCGCTGTCATGCTCGCTGAATATCCTCCCGCTTTTGGGTATCACGCGAATCGCGGAGCAGCCAGCGGCGAGCAGAGTGGCGATTGCCGCAGGGCGCATCAGGCTCTACGAGGAGGCCCATGGAAACGCTGCAAGACGGTGCCGCCAGCACCACCCCGCGCCCAGTCTTCGCGACGCGCTGCCGGTGTGGGCGAAAATCGGCGTCATATCGTTCGCGGCCGCCGGCCAATCGCTTGA
>NZ_LPWD01000432.1 GCF_001723295.1 Methyloceanibacter marginalis | reverse complement strand
GAGGGCATGGACTTCGAAATTACCCAATAAATCAAGACCTTGGAGGGTACCGTTAAGGAAGGCATAATGACGCAGCGGGCCTCCCTTTGCGCTCTCTGGAATTTGGATTATGACGAATTAGAGCATGGCCATAGTGCCCAAGAGAGCATTCCTCATTGTCCCTGATGGGAAGCAAGCTCCAGACAGCATGGGTTCACGGAGGATACGCCATCGCGACCGTGAGGGACAATTCGGCAAGCCGCTCTGAAGGCTCTGCCGTAGGGGTAGGTGATCCGTTCCCAGGGTCCAAGCCCGAGACAGGGGCCGCTCGCCGACCGCGAGGGGCCGCCTGTGGCGTTCCCATTCCCATAGTTGTTCGTGACGAAACCGGGCGTCGAAGCCTTGTTGGCGCCCGTGCGCGCTTGCTCCCTTGGCGGCGCGTCAGTCCGGCTCCCTGAGCCGGCTGGCTTTTTGATTTCGATAGGCTGAACGAAGACAGCAACTAGGGTAAGGAAACGAAACGTGCGCAAAATCATCACTGGAGTACTGACGGTCGTTCTGTTGGGCGCCGTGAGCGTATTTGGCCTCAAGGCCATGGCGGAAGAGGAGTGCTGCCCGAAGGACGATCAGACGCCGCCGCTCGAGCTCATCGAGAAGACGCCGATCGGAGGTCTGCACAACCCGTATAACGACGATACCGCGGCCATGGAGGAAGTCGGTCACAAGAAGTACCTCTCCTTCAGCTGCAATGGCTGCCATGGCGGCGGCGGCGGCGGTGGCATGTGCCCGCCGCTGACCAACGACACCTTTGTCTATGGCGCTGACGACGACACGCTGTTTCGTCTGATCGCCCTTGGCTCGGACGATCTCCAAAGCTGGGCTACACGCGCGTCAGGAAGGAGATCGTGACCGGTCCGATGCCGCCTTTTGGCAACATCATCAAGACCTCCGACGATTTGTGGAAGGTCATCGCTTGGATGCGCGTCAAGAACCCGAGTTCTGTGAAGAACGTGGACAAGCCCGCGCAGACGCCGGGCCAATAGCGCTCGCGCCACCGCGACGTCGATTTGAAAGGCCGCTGCGCCCCTCGGGGCCGGCGGCCTTTCTGTTTGCGTGGCACGTTGAGGCCGCGGCCAGGCACTTATTTATGACTTTCCTTCCGCTGCGGCGGCTGCCATGGTGCCCGTGAGGAGCGGGGAATGTTTCCGCTCGCCAGCCACGCCGTAGGTCTAAGACGGTGACGCGTTGTTGGGGCTGGTCTGGGTCTAGCGAGAATCACCGACATCTTTGACGGTCCGGCAAGGCCAATGCCTTTTCGGCCGCCGACTGCGAACGTGCTGAAGCGCAGCGGGCGATGCGCCTGCGCGACTCTATCGCCCCAAGATCATCCCTAGGGTAAGGAAACCGAAATCGTGAGCAAGATTATCACTGGAGTACTGGCCGCCGTCCTCGTTGGCGGCATGAGCCTGATTGCTGGGACGGCCACGGCAGAGGAGTGCTGTCCGAAGGATGACCAGACCCCGCCGCTCGAGCTGATCGAGAAAACGCCCATCGGCGGGCTGCACAACCCCTACAACGACGATGTCGACGCGATGGCCGAGATTGGGCACAAGAAATATCTGTCCTTTAGCTGTAACGGCTGCCACGGCGGTGGCGGTGGCGGTGGCATGTGCCCGCCGCTCACCAATGACGCCTGGGTCTATGGCGCCGACGACGACACGGTTTTCAGGTTGATCGCTCTTGGCACCGACGAGCTCAAGAAGCAGGGCTACAAGCGCGTCCGCACGGAAGTGGTGGTCGGACCGATGCCGCCTTTCGGGACCATCATCAAGACCTCCGATGATCTTTGGAAGGTCATCGCCTTCATCCGTACGAAGAACCCGAGCTCCATGGAGAAGGTGAGCACGCCGGCACAGACCCCGGGCGAATAGCGCGCGCGAATTTGGATTTCGGAAGGCCGCCGCAGCCCTCGGGCCGGCGGCCTTTCTGCTTCCTGAAACATTGGTAATGTTTTTACCACGGCCTGGAAGGGCGTGGCCGAAGTCCATATATTCGTTCAAGAATTCCAGCTCGGTCCGCTGGCGATTTGGTTGCCATATTGTGCGGTGCGCATTGCCAATCGGTAGCAGGTCTGAGACAGAAGAGCGCCCAGCTCCGGAACACCTCCCATAACCGGAAACGTCAGAGAGACATGCAGCCTTTGCCTCCGCCCCTTTCCCGTGACCCGCGCGCTCCTTGGTTGGGAGCGGTGCTCGCCGGTGTCTTTTTCATCTCGACGATTGCCGCAAGCGCCGTTGTGGCCGCGCAGGATGCGCCCCCGGCCAGCGAAACGCCCCAAGCCAGCGACACGCCCAAAGCCACCGAGCGCCCGCCAAGCCCGACGAGGCGGCCGAGAAGGCTCCCGCGCCCGCCGAGGACAAGCCCGCCAAGGACAAGGCCGGCGACAAGAAGCTGATGCGCGTCTACTACCTCGGCAAGGAATACGACGAGCCGCTGCCGCTCTCTTATGCCGAGGAGATCATCACCGACAAAGGCATCCAGGGTGCGCGCCTCATGGAGAAGGAGGCAAACCAGGCCGGCAATTTCATCGGCTACGAGTTCAAGCTCGAAGAGGGCATCGTGCCCAAGGACGGCGACGTCGTCGCCAAGGCCAAGGAGGCATTGGCCGCCGGCCACCGCTTCATCCTCGCCGACCTCGAGCCCGACGATCTGCTTGCCGTGGCCGATCTGCCGGAGGCCAAGAACGCGCTCATCCTGAACATCCGTTCCAGCGCCACGAAGTTGCGCCAGGAAGAATGCCGCAGGAACGTCTTCCACATCATTCCTGACTACGCCATGCGGGCCGACGCGCTTGCGCAATATCTGATCTGGAAGAAATGGCCCCGCTGGTTCGTCATCCGCCGTGACACCGAAAAGGATCAGGATTATCTGGCCCAGGTGAAGCGTCGGCCGCCCGCTATGGCGGCAAGGTGGTCGAGGACCATGTCTACGACCTGCCGCCCGGCGCGCGAAACCTCGACTCCGGCCATCAGCAGATCCAGACGCAGATGCCCATGGAGACCGAAAGCGCGCCGGAGCACGACGTGGTCTGGGTCATCAATAGCGACGACGATTTCGGCGATTATCTGATGTACCGCACCTATACGCCGCGGCCCGTGGTCGGCACGCAAGGGCTCCAGGCAACCGCGTGGGACAAGTCCTACACGGAATCCGGCGCTATGCATTTCCAGAACGCCATCCCGCGCCTTGCCAACCGCAAGCCGGTCGAGCGCGACTACACAGCCTGGCTCGGGTTCCGCGCACTCGCCGACGCCGCCATGAAGTCCGGCAAGGTCAAGCCGAAGGACGTCAAGAAATACATGCTGTCCGACGACTTCAAGCTCGAGGCCTTCAAGGGCCAGGCGCTGAGCTTCCGCGATTGGGATCAGCAGATGCGCCAGCCGATCATTCTCGGCGGCGGCACGCGTGTCCCGGTCTCGACCTCGCCCCAGGACGGCTTCCTGCACCAGACCAATCTCACCGATACGCTCGGCTTCGATAAGCCTGAGTCCAAATGCAAGTTCTAATGCCCATCCAACTGAAGGTAGACCCATGACTCGTATCAGTCTTGCCGGGGCCTCCGCTGCGGCGCTGCTTCTGTTCGCCGTCCCTTCCCACGCCGAGACCATCTTCGTCTCCAACGAGAAGGACAACACGGTCACCGTCATCGACGGCGAGACCCTGAAGACGATCAAGACCGTCGAGACCGCGCGGCGCCCGCGCGGCATCGTCCTGAGCCCGGACAACAAGGAGCTGTTCGTGGCCGCCGGCGATGGCGACATCATCGATGTTGTCGACACCGCAAAGCTGGAAGTCGTGCGCACGCTGGAATCGGGACCGATCCCGAGCTCATGGCCGTCGATTCCAAGGGTGACGTGATCTACATCGCCAATGAGGACGATAGCTTGGTCACCGTCATGAACATCGGCAGCGGCGAGGTTCTGGGCGAGGTGCCCGTCGGCGTCGAACCGGAAGGCATGATCGTCAGTCCGGACGACCGCTACACCGCCGCCACGTCCGAGAGCACCAGCATGGCGCATATCATCGACAACAAGACCATCAAGCTGGTGGGCAACATCCTCGTCGACAGCCGCCCACGCGAGGTCAAGTTCTCGAAGGACATGAAGGAGCTTTGGGTCTCCTCGGAGATCGGCGGCACGGTCTCCATCGTCGACACCAGCGATTGGGACAATCCGCAGAACTGGAAAGTCGTCAAGAAAATCAATTTCGAGGTTCCGGGTTTGCGCCCTGAGCAGCTTCAGCCCGTCGGCATGGACTTCGACGAGGACCATGGCCGCGTCTTCGTTCCGCTGGGCCCGGCCAACCGCGTGGCGGTGATCGATGCGAAGAAGAAGGAAGTCATTGATTATGTCCTCGTGGGCCAGCGTCCGTGGCACGGCGAGTTCAGCCCCGACTACAAGAAATACTATGTCGCCAACGGTCTCACCAACGATCTGACGGTGATCGACGCGGAAACCTTGAAGGCCGCGAAATCGGTGCCGGTCGGGCGTCTGCCTTGGGGCGTCGCCGTCATGCC
>NZ_LPWD01000431.1 GCF_001723295.1 Methyloceanibacter marginalis | reverse complement strand
ACGCCGAGGCGTTGATCGAGCGCCCGGCTTCTGGCCCGGGCCGAGGACGGCGTGCTGCCCTGGCGGGGCCGGCCCGATATCCTGAAGAAGGGGCTCATCGCCCGCGTGCCGCCGCGCGATTTCACGGAAGGAGACTAGATGACGTCGCTTGCCCGCATCCCCTGCACCATCGTCACGGGCTTTCTCGGCTCCGGCAAGACGACGCTGATCCGTCATGTGCTCGCCAACGCCAACGGACGGCGGCTCGCGGTGATCGTCAACGAGTTCGGCGATGTCGGCATCGACGGCGAGATCTTGAAGGGCTGCGGCGACGCTTCCTGTCCGGAAGAGAATATCGTCGAACTCGCCAACGGCTGCTTGTGCTGCACAGTGGCGGATGAGTTCGTGCCCGCGCTCGACCAGATCCTCGCCATGGAACCCCCGGTCGATCACATCGTAATTGAAACTTCCGGCCTCGCCTTGCCTAAGCCGTTGGTGCAGGCGTTCCATTGGCCGGCGATCAGGAGCCGCGTGACCGTGGATGGCGTCGTGGCCGTGGTGGACGGTGCAGCGCTGGCTGACGGGCAAGTTTCCGCCGATCTTGAAGCGCTTTCCGCGCAACGCGCCGCGGATGACGCGCTCGACCATGACGACCCCATCGAGGAGGTCTTCGAGGACCAGATTGCTTGCGCCGATCTTGTCGTGCTGAACAAACGTGACTTATTGGACAAAGACGGTCTTGAGCGGGCCATGAAGGCCGTGACCGGTGCGCTGCCGCGCGCGGTCGGCATCGTCACCGTGGCGGACGGCAAGGTGGACCCCGTCGCGCTGCTCGGGCTCGGCGTGGGGACCGAGAACGACATCGGCAACCGCTTGACCCATCACGATGCGGAAGAGGATCACGACCACGACGATTTCGATAGTTTCGTGGTGCCGCTTTCGGAGGTCAACGACCCGGCGGCTATCGCCGAGCGCATCGCCGAACTCGCCGAGGCGCACAACATCCTTCGCGTGAAAGGCTTCGCCGCCGTTACAGGCAAGCCCATGCGGCTGCTCATTCAAGCGGTTGGCCCGCGGGTCAGCCATTATTACGACCGGCCTTGGGGCACCTTGGAAGACCGCAAGGGTAGCGTCGTCGTGATTGGCCTCAAGGGCCTCGACCGCGAGGCCGTGACCAAGTCGCTAGCCGGGTAACTGCTCATGCACCTATTGCAGACAAGCGCCACGACCCTCGACGACATCGTCGAGCCTGTCGACCTCGGCCAAACGCCGGGCGACATCGTGGTCTTGTCGTTTGCCGACAGCGATCTTGCCGGACTCGCGACGGCTTACGGCCAAGAGCGCGGCGCACTGACGAGCGTACGGCTCGCGCATCTCCGTGACCTGCGTCATCCCATGTCCATCGATCTATGGATCGACAGTGTGGCGCAGCACGCCAAGGTGATCCTCGTGCGGCTGCTCGGCGGTCTCGATTGGTGGCGCTACGGGGTCGAGTCGCTGTCCGAGATGGCGCGTGCGCGCGGCATCGCGCTTGCCGTGTTGCCCGGCGAGGACCGCGATGATCCCCGGCTGTTCGAGGCCTCGACGCTAGCGCCCGAAGATTTGCGGAACTTGCTCGCCTATTTCCGTGAAGGCGGCATCACGAACCTGCAAGGCTTGCTGCGCTGTCTGGCGGCTCATGCCGGGGCTCGCCTGGACGTGCCAGCGCCGCAGAGCGTGCCACGCATGGCGGGCTATATGCCGGGGCAAGGCGCTCTGCCTTTGGACACGGTTCAAGCTGCACTCACGCCGGACGCGCCCGTGGTGCCTATTCTTTTCTATCGCGCGGCGGTGCTCGCAGCCGATACGGGGCCTATCGACGGTTTGTGCGCAGCGCTGGCCGCGCGCGGGTTGGCCCCGGCACCGCTCTTTGTCCCGAGCTTGAAGGACAAAGAAGCAGGTGAATTCGTGCGGAACGCGTTCGCTGCGCTTTCGCCTGCCGTCGTGGTCGCCACGACCGCATTCGCCGCGGGCGACGGCGTGTTCGAGGGGCTTGAAGCGCCGGTGTTGCAAGCTGTCATCGCTACGACGCGCCGCGACGCTTGGGTGGAGAACCCGCGCGGGCTCGGTCCGGCGGATCTCGCCATGCATGTGGTGTTGCCGGAGCTCGACGGGCGTGTGCTTACCGGCGCGCTCGGCTTCAAGGACGCATTGCCGAAGGACGACGCGCTCGGCTTCGTGGCGTTCGCCAGCAGACCCGAGCCGGACCGCATCGATGCGGTCGCCGACAAGATCGCCGCGTTCGTGAAGCTTCAGCGGACACCGCGCGAGGAACGGCGCATCGCCGTGGTGTTGCCCGACTATCCCGCCGCCGGCGGACGCACTGGCTATGCAGTCGGTCTCGATGTGCCTGCAAGCGTATTGGCACTCCTCGATGACCTCCGTGACGCGGGCTACATGGTCGATCATGAGCCTGCGGATTCCCCGGCGCTGCTCGACCGCCTCGAGCCCGGCGCTGACGAGCTCGTTCTCTCACGCGCAGACTATGAGGCCTTGCTTGGCCAGCTTCCCGGCGCGATCGCCGATGCGATCGAGGCGGCCTGGGGCGTGCCGGACAGCGATCCCGATTTCCGCGACGGCGCCTTCCGCTTTCGTGCGGCGCAATTCGGCAATGTCGTCGTGGCGCTGCCGCCGGACCGTGGCAGCACTCATGACCGTCGCGCCGATTATCACGATCCAACCTTGCCGCCGCGCCATGCGCTGCTCGCTTTCGGCCTTTGGCTCCAGCATGAGAAGCGCGCACACGCCCTGCTGCATCTCGGCGCGCACGGCACGCTGGAATGGCTGCCGGGCAACGCAGTGGCGCTGACGGCGTCGTGCTTCCCGGAAGCGGTCGTGGGCGCGCTGCCGGTGGTGTATCCGTTTATAGTCTCCAATCCGGGCGAGGCGGCACAAGCCAAGCGCCGCGTGGCGGCCGTGACCATCGGCCATTTGCCGCCGCCGCTGACCGGGACCGAGATGTCAGGCCCCGCGCTGGAGTTGGAACAGCTCGTGGACGAATACGCCATCGCCGACGGATTGGATCGGCGCCGCCGCGAGCGGCTCGCCAAGCTGATTGTGGACAAGGCGCAGGAGTCCGGCCTCGCACGTGAGGCCGGCATCGAAGCCGGCGAGTGCGATCAGGACGCCCTGCGCAAGATCGACGCTTGGCTCTGCGACCTCAAGGACTTCGCCGTCAAAGACGGACTGCACATCTATGGGCGGCCGCCGCACACCGAAGATCCGGCGTGGCTGGCTTGCGCCGACGCCGAGCGCGACGCGCTGCTCGACCGCGCGGTCGACGGCAAGCGGGTAAAGCCCGGGCCAGCCGGGGCGCCGTCGAGAGGTCGTCGCGATGTATTGCCCACGGGCCGCAATCTCTTCACCGCCGACCCGCGCGTGCTGCCGACGCCCACCGCCATGGAGCTTGGGGGCCGCGCCGCCGATGAGGTGATCCGCGCATACATGCAGGCGCATGGCGAGATGCCGCGCGCGCTGGTCATCGATCTGTGGGGCAGTGCGACCTTGCGCACAGGGGGCGAGGAGATCGCTCAAGGGCTGTCGCTGATGGGTTGCCGCCCGATTTGGGACCCGGCCACGGGCCGCGTCACCGGCATGGAGGTCATGCCGCCCGCGGTCATGGGGCGCCCGCGCGTGGACGTGACTTGGCGCATCTCCGGGCTGTTCCGCGATCTGTTCCCGGCGCAAATCGCGCTGATCGACGCGGCCGTAAAGCTCGTGGCCGCGCGCGACGAGGACGACGAAGAGAACCCGCTGGCAGCGGCCGCACGCGCGCCGACTACGCCGCTCGCGCGCATCTTCGGCAACGCGCCGGGCGCCTACGGCGCCGGTATCGAAGATTTGCTCGGACGCGATACGCCGGATGAGACGCTCGGCACGGCCTATCTCGCCGCCACCTCGCATGTCTATGGAGGCGCGGAGGGTCTCGGCACGTTGCAACCGGGCGCCTTCGCCGACCGGGTGGCCAAGGCCGATTTGCTCCTTCACCTCAGCGACGATCCAAGCCGCGACATTCTCGAAGGCGCCGAGGACGTGGCTCATGTGGGCGGGTTCGCCGCGGCCGCGCGCATCCTTGGCGCTATGCCCGACCTCGTCATGCTGGATGTAACCAACCCGGAACGGCCGCGGGCCCGGCCCCTCGATCAGGCGCTGGCGCGTATCGTGCGCGGGCGCGCGACCAGCCCGAAATTCATCGAAGGCATGATCCGTCACGGCGCCCGCGGCGCAGCGGAGCTGGCCGAGACCGTGGACCGGCTTGTGGACTTCGCCGAGACCACGGGCGCGGTATCAAGCGCGCTGTTCGACGCGGTGCACAGCGCCTATCTCGCCGATGAGACGGTGCGCGACTTTCTGATGCGCGAAAACCCGGACGCCGCGCGGGCCATCGCCGAGCGGCTCGAGGCGGCCCGCGCCAAAGGTTTGTGGCATCCCCGGCGAAACGATCTCGGCACTGCTGCGCTGAGACGCGAGACGGAGGCGGCCTTATGAGCAGCGCCTTTGTCCGCGGCGCCTGTCCGCGCTTGGCCGCACCGATGGAAACCGGTGACGGTCTCTTGACGCGCATCGTGCCGTCGGGACCCATGACCATCGACGCCTTCGCCGGGCTTTGCGCCGCCGCACAGATTCATGGCAACGGGCTCATGGAGGTGACCGCGCGCGGCAGCGTACAGGTGCGCGGGCTGTCGCCGGTCTCCGTACCGCTCTTTGCCGCTTCGGTCGAAGGGCTCGACATCGCGATGTGCGAGGGGGTGCCGATCCTTGTGAGCCCGCTGCCGGGCGATCCCGCCGCGTTGATCGACGCGCGGCGACCGCCGCGGAGATCCGCGGCGCGGTCACGGCACGGAATCTCACGCCTCGCGCCGAAAGTCTCCGTGAGTATCGATGCGGGGGGGCAAATTCCTCTCGACGCTATCGCCGCCGATATCCGCTTGCGGGCGGTTGCCCGCGACAGCACCACAAAGCTGCATGTGTCACTCGGCGGCGATGCCGTGTCTGCCGCGCCGATTGGCTTCGTCGCGCCGCAAGACGCGGCGATGATCGTTTGCGCCCTGCTCGGGGTTATCGCCGAGCAGGGACCGGAGACGCGCGCCGCGCACGTGCTCGCACGCCGAGGGATTGCGCCGTTTTGTGCCACCGCATCCGACCTCGTCGAACAGGCTTCGTATGATCCCATGCCTCGACCCGCCGAGACCATCGGATTGCATCGGCTCAAGGACGGCCGTTGCGCCATCGGTGTGGCGCTGCCATTCGGTCAGTCACACGCCCTCGACATCGTCGCGCTGCTGCGTGTCGCGCGGGCCAATGGGGCGTCATGGGTCGCGACCGCGCCGCAGCGCACGTTGCTGCTCGGACCCGTGGGCGAGATGACCGCCTTCGCGCTCGGCACCGCCGCCGACACGCTCGGCTTCATCGTGGATGCGCGTGATGCAAGGCGCCGCGTCGTGGCGTGCGCCGGCGCGCCTGCTTGTACCTCAGGCCTGATCCCGGCCCGCGCGCTGGCCGCCGCGATCGCGGCGCGGCTGCCTCAGGGCGGCATGGCCGTGCATGTCTCCGGCTGCGCCAAGGGTTGCGCGAACCCGGGTGCCGCGCCACTCACCATTATCGGCACGGCGCAAGGCTGCGGCCTTGTTCAAGACGGCACGGCGCGCGGCGAGCCTGGCTCTTACTTCACGGAGGAACGTGTTGTGACCGAAGCCGTGCGCTTGGCGTCACGGGAGAGCGCCGATGCTTAAGCAAGATTACATCCGCGACGGTGCTGCGATTTACGAGCGCTCCTTCGCCATCATCCGCGATGAAGCGGATTTGTCGCGCTTCACGCCCGAGCAGGCGGAGATCGCCGTGCGCATGATCCACGCCTGCGGACGCGTGGATGCTGCAGCTTTCGTCGACTTCTCGCCCGACATCGTATCCTCGGCGCGCGCCGCCTTGCAGGACGGCGCGCCGATCTTCTGCGATGCGCAGATGGTGGCGCATGGCGTCACGCGCGCGCGGCTGCCCGCCGACAACGAGGTGATCTGCACGCTTGGAGACGAGCGCGTCCCGGGTCTTGCGGAGACGCTCGGTACCACGCGCTCGGCCGCGGCGCTGGAACTGTGGCGCGACCGGCTCGCGGGCGCCGTTGTGGCCGTCGGCAACGCGCCCACAGCCTTGTTCCATCTCTTGGAGATGCTCAGCGGCGGCGCGCCCAAGCCCGCCGCGGTGCTCGGCATCCCCGTGGCTTTGTCGGCGCGGCGGAGTCGAAGGACGCGCTCGCGGCGAATCCGCACGGCGTGCCCTGGCTCGTTGTGCGCGGACGCATGGGCGGCAGCGCCATGACGGCGGCGGCGATCAACGCGCTCGCCAAGGAGGGCATATGACCGGCCGTCTCATCGGCGTGGGCGTCGGACCCGGCGATCCGGAGCTCCTTACGCTCAAGGCGTCTTGGTGCCCTCAAGCAGGCGGACGTGGTGGCCTTATTTCGCTAAGGAAGGGAATGTCAGTAATGCACGCAAGATCGTCGCTGGCCATCTCAACGCGCCGAGGAGCTGCCGCTGCTCTATCCCGTGACCACGGAGATCCCAAAGGAGCATGCCGGCTATCGCGACGCGATCCGCGCCTTCTACGATATCTCCGCCGCCGCCGTGGCATCCTATCTCGATGACGGGCGCACCGTCGCCATTCTGTCGGAAGGCGATCCCCTGTTCTACGGCTCGTACATGCACCTCCATGTGCGCTTGAGCACCCGCTACCCCACCGAAGTTGTCGCCGGCGTGACCGGCATGTCCGGTTGCTGGTCGTCGGTCGGTGCGCCGATGACCCAAGGCGAGACGTGTTCACGGTGCTGCCTGGCACGCTCCCGGAATACGAGCTTGAGCGCCGCTTGGCGGACGCGAATGCCGCCGTGGTGATGAAGATCGGCCGGCACCTGCCCAAGATCCGCCGCGCCTGCGAACGCGCCGGTTGTCTCGACCGCGCCATCTATGTAGAGCGCGGCACCATGACCAACGCGGCGGTGATGAAGCTCACCGACAAACTCGATATGACCGCACCCTATTTCGCCATCGTGTTGGTGCCCGGCTGGGAGGAGCGCGCATGAGCGGACGCTCACCATCGTCGGCCTCGGCCCGGGCGACGACCGCTACCTCACGCCGGAAGCGCGCGCGGCACTAGCGGCCGCGAACGCGCTTTACGGCTACGGGCCTTATCTCGACCGGGTGCCCCTGCGTGAGGGGCAGACGCGTCACGCGTCTGACAACCGGGTCGAAGGCGAGCGGGCGCGAGAGGCTCTAAGCGCAGCAGCAGCGGGCGCGACCGTCGCCATGGTGTCCGGCGGCGATCCAGGCGTGTTCGCCATGGCCGCCGCCGTGTGCGGCGAGATCGAGGCGGGGCCAGAGGTGTGGCGCGCGCTCGACCTCGTCGTGGTGCCCGGCATTACCGCCATGCTCGCAGTGGCGCGCGGGCGGGTGCGCCGCTTGGCCACGATTTCTGCGCCATCTCGCTATCGGACAATCTCAAGCCGTGGGATCTGATCGAGCGGCGGCTCGACGCGCGCGGCCACGCTGAGTTCGTCATCGCGCTGTACAATCCAATCTCCAGGCGCGGCCCTGGCAGCTCGGCCACGCCTTCATGCGACTCGCACGCCAGCTCCCCGCGAAGACGCTTGTCGTGTTCGGGCGTGCGGTCGGCCGTCCGGATGAGGCCGTGACCGTGACAACTCTGGACAAGGCTGGCGAGGTGGAGGCAGACATGGCCACGCTCGTCATCGTCGGCTCACCGGAAACGCGCATGATAACGCGCGACGGCAAGCAGCCGCTCGTTTACACGCCGCGCGTCGCCGCCAAGGTGACGGCATGATCGAGCCACGCGAATACCTCTTCGACGGTCTCGACCGAGGCGGTGTCCGCCATCGCGGGGCGCTCCAGCATGACGACCGGCAGATGCAACGCGCGCGCCGCGGCGATCTTGCCGTAGCTCGCGTCTCCACCGCTGTTCTTGGCAACGATCACATCGATGCGATGGCGCTCCAGCAGCGCGCGGTCGACCGCTTCGCTGAACGGGCCACGGGCGGTGAGGTAGATGGCGTGCGGCACGGAAAGCGGCGGATCGACGGGATCGACGCTGCGCACAAGGTAGGTGTGCTGTGGCGCCATAGCGAAGCCGTCGATCTCGTTGCGGCCCAGGGCGAGAAAGACACGGCGTGTTACAGCCCCCAGCGCGGCAACGGCCTCAGGCACACTGCCGACCTCGATCCATTGATCGCCCGGCGTCCTCTCCCAAGGCGCGCGACGCAACGCCAGGACGGGCACTCCGGCTTGGTCGGCCGCGCGCACGGCATTGGCGGAGATCGTATCGGCATAAGGGTGCGTGGCGTCGATCAGGGCGTCGACCCGCTCGTCGCGCAGATACGCCGTGAGACCCTGCACGCCGCCGAAGCCGCCGATGCGCGTCGGCACGCCTTGTGCGCGCGGCTTGGCGGTTCGTCCCGCGAGCGACAGCGTGACGTCGATGTCCTTCCGGTCGGCAAGCTTGCCGGCCAGAACGCGGGCTTCCGCCGTGCCGCCGAGAACGAGTATCTTCATGGGGCGCTCTGAACCGATCATGCCGGACCCTGCCCCATCGCGCCGGTGGCTGTCCATCGTCGGGATCGGCGAGGACGGAATCAACGGGTTGAGCGCGGGCGCGCGCGCGCCCTCGCAAACGCCGAGATCGTGTTCGGCGGCGCCCGGCATCTGGCCCTCGCCGCCCCGTTGATCCGCGGCCAAGCCAAGCAATGGCCGTCGCCCTTCTCGCTCGCGGTCGGCGAGGTGATCGGCATGCGCGGACGCCAAGTGTGCGTGCTCGCTTCGGGGGATCCCTTCTTCTATGGAGTCGGCTCGACCATTGCGGCGCACGTTTCGCCGGACGAAACTTGGGTGATCCCGGCACCGTCTGCCTTCAGTCTCGCCGCTGCCCGCATGGGCTGGGCGATTCCCGAGACAATTCTGCTGTCGGTGCATGGCCGCGTGCTCGACCGCATCCGCCCGCATCTCCATTCCGGCGCGCGAATCCTGGCGTTGACCTCCGACGCGGACGGGCCGGCTGCGCTGGCGCAACTCCTGGCCGATCTCGGGTTCGGGCAATCGCAGGTCACTGTGCTCGAAGCGCTCGGCGGCACCCACGAACGGGCACGCACCGCGCGCGCAGGTTGGTTCGATTTGACAGGCATTGCCGCGCTCAACACCGTGGCCATCGACGTGGCTGCCGATCCGGGCGCGCGCATTCTGGCCTATACGCCGGGCCTCGCGGACGATCTGTTCGAACACGACGGGCAGATCACCAAACGCGAGATACGGGCCGTAACGTTATCCGCGCTGGCACCAAAGCGCGGCGAACTTTTGTGGGATGTCGGCGCGGGTTCCGGCTCCGTGGCCATCGAGTGGATGCTCGCCGATCCTTCGTTGCGTGCCGGCGCCATCGAGGCGCGCGCGACCGCGGCCGCTCGCATCTGCCGCAATGCGGCGGCCTTCGGCGTGCCCGATCTCTCTGTCGTCGAAGGGTCGGCGCCCGAAGCTCTGGCGGGGCTCGACGCCCCCGATGCGATCTTTCTCGGCGGCGGGGCAAGCGCGGATGGTGTGTTAGAGACGTGCATCGGAACTCTAAGGTCCGGCGGACGTCTGGTCGCCAACGCCGTGACACTGGAAACCGAATCAGAACTGATCGCGCAGCACGCCACGCGCGGCGGCACGCTCACGCGCATCGCCGTATCGCGGGCCGACCGTGTCGGCACCAAAACAGGCTGGCGTTCCGCCATGCCCGTAACGCAATGGATTTGGGAGAAATCATGATCGTCGCAGGGATCGGCTGCCGCAAGGGCACCACGCACTCGAAATCGACGCCGCCATCGATGCCGCGTTGGCCGAAGCGGGCCAACCGCACGAGGCGCTCGGCGCCATCGCCACCTCCGACGGCAAAGGCAGCGAGCCGGGCATCATCGAGGCCGTTGCGGACGGGGGCTCGAGCCTCCTTC
>NZ_LPWD01000430.1 GCF_001723295.1 Methyloceanibacter marginalis | reverse complement strand
CGAACTGGGTCTTGCCGGCCTCGATGAAGGCCTCGCGGAATTTGTCGAAGCCGCCGAGATCGCGGTCGATCAGCGCCAGGATCGCGCCCGGCACTTTCTTGCCGCCGCCGTCCTTCTTCATCCACGGCCAGAACTGGATGTGGTTGAAGTCCTGGGCCGCGTTGTTGAAGACGCCGGCGTCCTTGCCGAAGCTCTTCTTGACGATGGTCTCGAGGTCCTTGCCCTCGTAGTCGGTGCCTTCGATCAGCTTGTTGAGGTTGTCCACGTAAGCCTTGTGATGCTTGTCGTGGTGATATTCGAGCGTCTCGGCCGACATATAAGGCTGAAGCGCGTCGTAAGCGTAGGGTAGGGGTGGGAGTTCGAATGCCACGATGGGTCTCCGGGGGATTTTGAGTGGGTGAAAGTAGGAAAGACCGCTGAAAGCTAAAGGTTCCCGGAAAGCGAAGCAAGGCGGCACCCGCAAGAGCGAAGTCCTTGCGAAAGCGGCGGAATTGGCTGTGGGGGAAATCGGGGTGGGCGTGGAGCCCCTGAACTCCACGCCCGGTGCCGAGGAAGGTTCGCTACATCAGTTACAGGGATCTGACGCGTACGAGAATGCGTCTTCCCACCTGAACCCAGCATGAACCGAAACTGCAGGCTCCGTTCAGAAACCCAACCGTCATGCCCGGGCTTGACCCGGGCATCCATGCCGTTTCCGCTCCCATCGTGGTGACGCCAGTGGAATGGATCGCCACCCGGGTCCGGCTTCGCCGGCCCGGGCGCAGGCTCAAGTCGAGCCCGGCGATGACGAGGCAATAGGGGCACTTACTTGATCAGCGCCTGGAGCTGCTTGAACTCGGGCGTGCCGGCGCGCTCCATCCATTCGAACAGCACCATCTCGCTGTCCACCACGTCCACGCTCGATTTCTGCAACCGCGCGAGCCCGAGCTTGCGGCTCGCCTTGGCGCGCGAGCCGACCGCGTCGGCGACCACGAAGCTCGAGCCTTGGGACTCCAGATCGATCGCCGTCTGCAGCACGCAGACATGAGCCTCGATGCCGCCGATCACGACCTGCGAGCGGCCCTGGCGGCGCAGCTCGTGCAGCCGGTCCTTCAGCATGGCGTTCCGCATGCAGGAGAACTCGGTCTTGTCGGCGATGAAGCCGTCATTGGCGAAGGCGTCGCGAATGGAATCGTGAGTCGGTCCCAAGCCTTGCGGATATTGCTCGGACACGGTGATGGGAATGCCGAGCTTGCGTGCGGCCATCACGAGCCGCACGCAGCGGTCGACGACCCGGTCCTTGCCGGAAATCGCGCTGAGCAGCTTGTCCTGCACGTCGACGATGAGGACTTGGGACTTATCGCGTGAAAGCAGCATTGGGTGAACTCTGGCATAGATGGTGCGGCTTCGCCTAGACGTGCTGCGCGACACGGAGCCTTCTTAGCTGAACGGAAGCCGCCGAACGCGCATGCGGGTCGGCTCCAATACGACCACGCTACCTTGCTGTAAGAGCGGTTCCATGGCTGACATATTGGCCATCAGGAGTGCGAGTTGTCGCCCGGGCCGACGTTCTCCGCCCCGCCGAAAGAGAACGATGGAGGGTTTGGATGTCTGACGGGATGCGAGCAGGGCGCTAAAATCGGTGTCTGCGGACACCAGCACGCGATCTTCTCCCGCAGCGTGGTCGAAGACGGCCTGATCACTTGCCGCCTGCATGCCATAGTCCCTTACGTGTACCGCGTCGTGGCCTTGCTGCCGCAACCCTTCTGCAACCGACGGTGAGAGTGCGTTATCCACGAGAAACTTCACGGAATTGCGAGCGGCAACTCACGTTCGCCAACGGCCTCAGCGGCGAATTGCAGGGCCTCACGAATGTCGGGGCCCTCGAGGTCGGGATAGGCCGCAAGAATTTCTGCCTCGGTCATTCCTTCAGCTACGAGGCCCACCACCGTCGCGACGGGAATACGCAGGCCGCGAATGCAAGGCACGCCACCCATTCTGGCCGGGTCAACGGTTATGCGGGCAAACTTCGTCATGCTTGTTTCTTAGCACATATTTAGCCCGTCGGCACTGGCGAGCCCCGAGGACGCGTCCAGGTCCGCGACCTTCAGGGCAAACGCATAAGAGACCGCCACTTCCTTGAGCCGCTCGAAGCGGCCTGATGCGCCCGCGTGGCCCGCCTCCATGTTCGTCTTGAGCAGGATGAGGTTGCCGCCGGCGTCCGCCTCCCGCAGTTTCGCCACCCATTTGGCCGGCTCCCAATAGGTCACGCGCGGGTCGGTCAGCCCGGCAAGCGCGATGATGTTGGGATAGCTCTGCACCCGCACGTTGTCGTAAGGCGAGTAGGCGGCGATGGTGCGGTAGTCTCTCTCGTTTTCAAGCGGATTGCCCCATTCGGGCCATTCGGGCGGCGTCAGCGGCAAGGTCGCGTCCAGCATGGTGGTCAGCACATCCACGAACGGCACCTCGGCGATGATGCCGAGGAAGAGGTCCGGCGCCATGTTGGCGATCGCGCCCATGAGCATGCCGCCGGCGCTGCCGCCATGGGCAATGATGCGGCCGCGCGACGTGACGTTCTGGGCTGCGAGATACTCGCCCGCGGCGATGAAGTCGGTGAAGGTGTTCGTCTTCTTCTCGCGCTTGCCGTCCTTGTACCAGCGATAGCCCTTCTCCTTGCCGCCGCGAATATGCGCGATGGCGTAGACGAAGCCGCGGTCGACGAGGCTCAGCGCGTTGGTGTTGAAGCCGGCGGGCATGGTCATGCCGTAGGCGCCGTAGCCGTAGAGCAGGAGCGGCGCGGTGCCGTCGAGCTTCGTCTCCTTGCGGTAGAGGAGCGAAGATGGGCACCGTCTCGCCGTCTTTCGCCGGCGCATGACGCGGCGCGTGACGTAGAGGCTGGGGTCGTGGCCGCTCGGGACCTCTTGCGTCTTGCGCAGTGTCCGCTCGCGCGTCTCCATGTCGTAGTCGAACACCTGCGCCGGCGTGGTCATGGACGAGTAGGTGAAGCGCAAATTGCGCGTGTCGTATTCGTAGCCGTGTGAGAGCCCGAGCGCGTAGGCTTCCTCGTCGAAGGCGATCTGGTGCTCCTCGCCGTCGGCGAAACGGCGGATGACGATGCGCGGCAGGCCGTCCTCGCGCTCGAGCCTAACGAGAAAGTCCTTGTAGGCGACCACGTCCAGAATGAGCCTGCCCGGCCGGTGCGGCTCGATCTCGCGCCAGTTCTCGGGCGAAGGGTCGCCGGCGGCGCTCGACGATGCGGTAGCCTCGGCGCCCCGGAATGTGAGAATGATCAGCCTCTCGCCATGATGCTCGACGGAATAGTCGTGTTCGGCCTCGCGCGGCGCCACCAGCCGCGGGGCGGCGTCCGGCTCTTTCGCGTCGATCAGGCTGACCTCCGCTGTCTCGTGGTCGTGGACACCGAGCAGCAGATATTCGTTGTCCTGGGTGGCGCCGATCTCCAGGAAATAGCCGGGGTCGGCCTGCTCGTGGATCAGCCGGTCCTCGCTCGCCGCGCCGACCGCATGCGCGAACAGCTTGCGCGGCCGGTGCTCCTCGTCGAGCCAGACATAAAGCAGCGTCTTGCTGTCGGCCGCCCATTGGAAGCCGCCATTGTTGTCGGTGATCTCGGCCTCGACCAGCCTGCCGGTTGCCGCCTTGATGATGGTGACGGTGTAGAACTCCGAGCCCTTGGTATCGACGGCATAGGCGACGAGCGTGTGATCGGGGCTGTGAGCGACATTGGCGATGCGGAAATAGGCATGGGGCGCGGCGAGTGCGTTCCCGTCGACCAGGATTTGCTCGGTGCCGCCGCCGCGCGGACGCCGGCAGAACAGCGGATGCTGTCCGCCGGTCACGTAGCGCGTGTAGTAGTCGAAGGCGCCGTCGGGCGCGGGCACGCTCGAATCGTCCTCCTTGATGCGCCCCTTCATCTCCTCGAAGAGCTTCGCTTGCAGCGCCTCGGTGTCCGCCATGACCGCGCCCGTGTAGGCGTTCTCCGCTTCCAGATGGGCGCGGATGTCCGCCGGCAGCTGGCGCGGATCGCGCATCACCGCCTGCCAGTTGTCGGCGCGCAGCCAAGCGTAATCGTCCTCGCGGGCGATGCCGTGATGCGTCGAAGTGGAAGAGCGGCGGGCGGCAAGCGGCGCCCGCGCGGGAAGACGCTGTTCGTTCATGGATCGTGTCTCAGTTTGAAAATGCTCGGTGCCCGAAAAGAATGATCGCCATGCCGATCAGACACACGACGGAGCCTGTGAGATCCCATCTGTCAGGCTGCACGCCCTCGATAAGCCAAAGCCATCCGAGCGAAGCGGCGATGTAGACGCCCCCATATGCGGCGTAAGCACGCCCGGCGGCGTCGACCTCGGCAAGCGTCAGCAGATAGGCAAACAACGCCAGCGCCGCCATGCCCGGGATCAGCCATAGAATGGATTTGCCGGTTCGCAGCCACGCCCAGAAGGCGAAGCACCCGGCGATCTCGGCGAGGGCCGCGCCGACGTAAGCAGCGATCGTGATCATGTTCTCTAGTCTCCCCGCCTTTTAAGCCCCGCGCCGCCTCGGATGGGGCAACGTCGCAAAGATCATCTCAGCAACGTCGCTCATGCTCCAAGTCGACGTGGGCCTAGAGACTAGGTCGAGGTCTTGCCGCTCCCGGCATCGGTGTCAAGTTCGAGGGCGCAGCCATTGATGCAATAGCGCAGGCCGTTCTCCCCGGGACCGTCCGGGAAGACGTGCCCCAGATGCGCGTCGCAGTTCGCGCAGCGGACCTCGACGCGCCGCATGCCGAAGGCGTTGTCCTCATGGGTCGTCACCGTGTCCGCGGCGGCGACGTCGGTGAAGCTCGGCCAACCGGTGCCGGAGTCGAACTTCGTGTCCGAGCTGAAGAGGGGTGCGCCGCAGCACACGCAGCGATACATGCCCTCGCGCTTCTCCGCATGATAGGGGTGGCTGAAGGCGCGCTCGGTGCCGTGCTCGCGGGTGACGTGGAATTGCTCCGGCGTCAGCTTCGTCCGCCAGTCCTCGTTCACCGTGGTCTTCTCGTTGTTCTCGGTTTTGCTCATGGTCACCGCTCTCGGTTTCGATCTGTTCTGTCCGCAAAGAATATAGGTGTACCGAAGTCTCCCTCTAAGAGGTGTCTCTTTGCTTTCACGCAGGCTTGATGGAGAAACGCACCGGCTTCAGACTTGAGTGTGGCGGCTGGCTGCAAGTTTCGATCAATTCACGCGCGCAAGGAACGGTGCAGGCTAAAGAAAACGCTGCACACCCTTAAATTCCACAGGTTCGCGTACAGTCTTCGCGAGAAGAGGTCCGTTGCAGTTTTGTCGAAAGATGCTATAGAGACCAAATCAGCAAAGCATCATTGCGCTGCAAGCTCTTTAGTTTCGTAACATTGTAGTTTTCGGTCACAAAAACGGCGTATTCTGGTGACTTTAAGAAGTCACTTGAACCTGGGAGACGCGCAAGAGGCCACGGATTTGTGGTCTGTTTCGCTCAAACGGGTATTGGGCAGGATCAAGGAGCCACTTCATGGACGCGAATCTCGAAAAAAACGAACTCGTTGAACTGACCGCCGAGATTGTCTCGGCTTATGTCAGCAACAACACCGTTGTGGCCACGGACCTGCCCGGCGTCATCCACAATGTGTACGATGCCTTGAGCAAAGCCTCCAGTGCGGGCGGTCAGCCGGCCAAGGAAGAGTTGAAGCCCGCCGTCGCGGTCAAGAAGTCCGTGACGCCGGAGTTCATTATCTGCCTGGAGGACGGGAAGAAGTTCAAGTCGCTGAAGCGGCATTTGCGGACCCATTACGATCTGTCCCCGGAAGAGTATCGCGAGAAGTGGGGTCTGCCCCATGACTACCCGATGGTCGCGCCGAACTACGCGGCCGCGCGCTCGGACCTCGCCAAGCGCATGGGGCTCGGCCAGCGGCGGCGCTAAAGACGCGTAATCGGGGTAACCGACTCGCATCGCCGGGTCATGATTTGCCTGCAATAACGCTATCGAAAGCATCGTGCCCTCCGCCGCCCGCAAGATCGGGTGGGCGGCTGCGCCGCGCGGTACAAGCTATTGCGATTCCTAGAGAATTTTAGGCCCCTCCTTGCATGTGACAGGCGAACGCCACATAGTCGGTAACCGGTGATTCGCGGGGATAGAGGGGGGACGACATGCTGTCCGATTGCGCCTTTCGGGCTCAGTTGGCGATCGAGGGACAGCGTGATCTCTTCGACTATTGGCTGCACTCGGCGGGGAAACGGCTTCTTCCGGCGCGCGCCGATCTCGATCCGCTTAAGGTCCCGCGATTGCTTCCGTATTTGGGTCTGATCGATCTCCGCGAGGGGTTCGACCGGGGCCTGTTCCGGCTGGCGGGCACGCGGCTGCGGGACATCTACGGCAAGGAGATCACCGGCAAGCGCCTCGGGGAGGTGTTCTCCGGCACCTGCGAGGCCTATTGGCGCCGCATCCACGACCGTGTCGCCACCGAAGGTCTGCCTGCCCATGGCGTGGTCCGCGGACCGGCCGAGGGGCGGGATCATGTGCTCTTGTTCTGGTTGCGCTTGCCCTTGTCGGACGACGGGCTCCGTGTGGATAGGATCCTGTGTCACGACACGACGGGCCCGGGCGACAGGGCGCACGTGCCTGCGGAGTTTACGCTCTACCGTTATCCGCCGGCCCTGCCTCCCGCCGCTCAGGGCGTCCGGCCCAATACGGCTAGGGCGCGCTAAGTCCGGCGCGAGACCGGCCAATTCGCCCTTGTAAGCGCTGAGCAGACCGAGATGCCGATTGAGGTCGTAGCTCCAATGATTGGCGCGAGCGCGGCGCCGTTCCGCGCGCAAGGCGCGCCGCAGCTTCGCGAGCAGATGAAGCCGTCCGGCTTCCGTCCCGTCCTCGATCTCGTGGGGCCATAGGGCGAGCAGCCGGGGTAGATCGCGCGGCCGGTCATAGACCGCGGCGCTCGCGGTAACCGACCTGCCGAAAGTGCGCTTTGCCGCGGAGCCGGTGCGGCCCAATCGCGCTGCCGTTTGGCGTCGTTTGTCTCCAGACACTGGCTTTGGGTCCTGATGCTTGAGGGGCGTTCAGCATGCACCCGGCAGCGGGGTCCGAGTGTTTCGTGGGGATTGCGAGGCCTTATGCCCGCCCTCGAAACCTGCCGAGCGTTTCGCACTCGGCGCTCGTCCCCGCGCAGGCGGGGACCCAGAATTATTTTTTGCCTGGATTCCCGCTTTCGCGGGAATGAGCGGAGTTAACGCAGGGCCGCACTTATGCCCGCCCTCGAAAGCTCGCGTAGAATGCCGTCACCTCGTCCTTTCGAAGGGGCGTTCTCGCGAGGCGTTCGTGATGGCGGGATGGGGTGCGGCGCCTGCGGGTCTCTTCCGCAATGAGACCTCCGGGCGGTGCCGGAGCGACCCCCCGGGGCTACCACGAGCCCCCGCGAGAAGCTCGCTGGGATTTGCTCTCTCGTTACGTAGGCCAGTGCGCACGTGGCGCGGAAGGCCGAGTAGCGCAGAGAACAATGAGAAGCGGGGCCCGGCGCCGAAAAGACGCTGCAAATAGCATGCGCGAGAGTTCCGTCGCGGGAGGCGCATTTTTTTTGATGCGCTATGCTACGCGACTTGAGCGCATGTGGCGCGCCGGAAGGCGCACGCCGCGATTCCCAAAAAGGGTCGCGGAACCATTTACGGAATTGCGCCTACCCGGCGCGCCATCCCCTTGGATCAGGGGAATCGATGGGAGATCGTTGTTGGGAGTACACTCTGGTGCCGCGCCGCGCCGGAGCCATCCGCGCGTGGCGGTATCAGCATCCTTCTTTTAGAGCCCTTGGAGCACTTCCCTTATCCCCGCCCCAGCGTTCCCCTTTACAGTGTGATAGGACAATATTCCTATCAGAGGAGCACGAGAATGAGTGCAGTACAAACGGAGCCGCAAGCGTGCGGACGGCGCGCGAGGCGGGCAGGGCGCCAGTCGGTCCGCAAGGCGATCGATCCGGCGGTGCCTGGTGTTCGGGGTCGAGGTGCGCGAGCTCGGCGCGGCGACCCGACGGTCGCCCCGGGCTGCTTTCGCCCGGCAGGTAGCGATGTATCTTGCCCATGTCGTCTGCGGTCTCAGCCTGACCGAGGTGGGGGCGCTGTTCGCCCGGGATAGAACCACCGTGGCGCATGCCTGCGAGGTGGTGGAGGACCGTCGCGACGATCCCGAGCTCGATGGCCGGCTCGAGCATTTGGAATGCGCCGTCGCCGCACTCATCGGCGCGCTTGTCTGGCACGAGAGGCGCTCATGAGCGTTCCGAGGACGCCGGGCGCCCGCGCGCGCACGCGCCAAGCCGCCGAGATCCGCCGCTTGCTTGCGCGGCTTGCAGGAGGCGCCTTCATCGAAAGCGACGGCAAAAACGGCTTCCGTCTGTCGGAGGATGGCGCAGCGATCCCGGTCGCCAGACGCCTCGTGGAGGCCTGTCTCTCCGGCGATTGGCTTGCCTGGCAGGGAGAGAGGCTCGTCCTCACCGATGTGGGGCACGCACGGTTGCGGCGGGCCCGCGCCGATGGGAACGATGCTTTCCGCGTGCAGCACCAACTGAGAACGATC
>NZ_LPWD01000429.1 GCF_001723295.1 Methyloceanibacter marginalis | reverse complement strand
CACCGCCCTCGCCGAGGATCGGGGTGTCTATCGTCATGCTCCACTTTCCGGGGGCGGCGCGAAGCCAGGGACAGGGAGGCCGCCGCTCTCAGGAGCCCAAAGATGGGCCGCGCGGGCTCATTTGGCAACCGTGGCCGCTCCCGCGAGACGCCTCACCCGAGCGGCAGGATCACGGGAACATGCCCGCAGGCTTCTATGAACTTCAGCAGATCGTCGGTGGCGACCCGCGTGGTCGCGCTGTTGGTCAGGGGGTGGGCGTTGACCTCGGAAAACTCCAGCAACGCCTCGTCCACGACCACGGCCGCAAGCGCCCGCGCGCTTTCGTTTATGAGCGCAAAGGCCGTGACCGAGCCCGGCTCGATCCCCAAGACGTCCATCAAGAGCTCGGCCTTGCCGAAACTGAACCGGCCGAAGCCGAGGCGCTTCGCCAGCCCCTTGAGGTCGACCTTGGTGTCCTCCTTGGCGACGACCAGCACCAGGCGGCCGTCCTTGTCCTTGAGAAAGAGATTCTTGGTATGGGCGCCCGGGATCGTACCGCGCAGGCTTTGCGACTGCTCGACCGTGAACATCGGCGCATGCTCCATCGTTGTGGAGGCGATACCCAACTCCTCCAGCCGGGCGAACAGCGTGGCGCACTTGGAATCCATTGCTTTCAGCGTGGGCTTCGGCTAAGGGGGAGCCCCTTGACGGGGGCCGGCGGCGGTCCTCGGAGAACGCAAGCGGGCCGTATAGACAGCCCAGGCGCGATCCACTACAAGGCAAATGACCACCCCGAAACCTGAAATTCAAGGCTTACAGGTGGTTTGGAGTGCGGGTGTAGCTCAGGGGTAGAGCACAACCTTGCCAAGGTTGGGGTCGTGGGTTCGAATCCCATCGCCCGCTCCAATTTTCCCGACATGCTGTGGCTGGCAGGTCCGCTTTCCTTAGAAGCGGAGCGAGAGTTCGCCCCTGAACGCGTTCTCGCGCACGCTCTCGGCGAAGGCGCCCAGATAGGCGACGCCGATATGGGCTTGGGAGCCAAGCGCGGCATCGAGTCCGGCGCCGAGCAGCACGCTGTCCTCGGCAAGCGGCACGCCATACACCACGAACGGATCGGCCTGTCCGGCGAAGGCAAGCGCCGCGCCGGGTTCCCGCTCTCCGAAGGCATGCTGCCAGGCAATGCTCCCGTGGAATTCGACCTCGGTGCGTTCCGACAGGCTGAACAGCGACGTTGTCCGGACGCCCAAGGTGGACGCCGTGGAGGAAAAACCTTCGCTGCGGCCCGCCAGCGCCGCAGGGCCGCCCCGTTCCTCGAACCTTCCAGTGTGGACGTCAAAAAGCCCGAGTCCCGCGAAGGGCTCGATCTCCGTCACGCCAGGACCGGCTCCTCCGAGACTCATCGCGTAACCAGCCTCGCCAAACAGCTGGAACGTGCCGCCGTCGTAGTCGGCCGCCACGCTGTCGCTGAAGCCTGGAAACACAACGTGGCGGTTGGTCTCGATATCGAGCCAGGAGTACGCGGTTCCGAAATAAAGCGCCGCGCCATTGTCCCAAGGATGCCCGCCCGAATAAGCGCCGAGCGTGAACCCGTCCGCCGAGCCGGACGATCGGCGCGCGTCGAGATCGAAACTGGATTGCCCGGCCCCAGCCACCAGTCCGCCGCGCCAATCGGACGCAAGATCGGCGTCGAAGCCCGCAATGAATCCGCCGCCGTTGCGCTCGACCTCGGCGGCGTTGCCGTTGCCGTCGTTCTCGCCGAAGCCGCCATAGCCCTGGGCCCAGACCGCGACGGGATCGGCACGGTCCGCACGATCGGAAACCTGCCGCAGACGTCCGAGAATCACATCTCTCGTAAAGTCTGCGTCTTCGATCATCACGGTTTGGGCCGAGGCGTAGATCTCGCCGGAGATCGCATCGAGCGCCGCGGGAGCGGTCGCGAAGTTGAGCTTGGCTAGAGCCTCGAGCAACGCCCTCGACTCATCGAGCTGATCGGCGCCGAACGCGGCCGCCCGTTGGTTGCGCGTGCGGCCGGCGGCCACGAAGGACACGTCGCTGCGCCCGACCTCCACGATCACGCTGTCCGACGTACTGAAGGCCGAGACGCCGAGGAAGGGAAAAGCCGCGCCGCGCGTACCGAATGCGGGCGCGCTCACCTTGACGCACCGGTGACACCCCCGTCTGCGGTCAGCACCGTGTAGCGTCCGAACCCCGGCGTCCAGGCGCTGTCCGGCAAGACCAAGAGTTCGGCATTGTTGATCGTCGCGGACCCGCCGACGACAATCCGGTCGCTTTTGCCTGAGCTGCCGATTTCCGCGGCGTAGGTGGACCCGGCCCCTAACGAGACGTCACCGTCCACCCGCAACGTACCGATGGAACGTCCGGGAGCGACCAGTCCGCCGGACAGGGCGGTGAGTGCCCCGACCGCGCCGGTGCCGCCGAGCGTACCATCGGACAGCGTGAAGGGTGCGGGCGTCGAGCCGTCCAGGTAGACCGTGCCGCCGCCGGTGACGTGGACGGGCCCCGTGTTGAGATTTTTTCCCGCCAAGGTCAACAGGCCCGGTCCGGTCAAGGTGAGCGCGGCATTGCCGGACAGCGTACCGCCTAGCATCGTGGTGCCAAGCGAGGTGATCGTCGAATCGTTGCCGATGAAGATTGGCCGCGTCGACGAAAAACCGTTCGGCAGAACGAGCGCGCCGGCAAGTGCGATTGCGCCTGACGGTCCCAAGTCCGCGTCGCTTGTGGGTTGGTACGTCCCGGTGATCCACGTCGTGATCGGCGAGAAATAGGCTCGTCCCGAGAAGTAGTCATAGGCGATGGCGTAGGAGTTGTAGAACTGAGCGCCGGAGTTGAAGCCCGGCGGCTCCCCCTCCGGACTTGCGAGCACGTTGAATTTGTCGACCCAATTCGTGTCGCCCGCGACGAAGGTCCGCGTGATGCCAACGCTCTCGATGGTAATGGTGATCCGAGTGCCGGCGGGAAGATCGCCGGTTGGTAGCGGTGGCGCCGTGAATTGCGCGTCGGATTCGCCGGTGTCGAACGACGTCACGTCGCATTGCTCGGCGTTGCCCTCGACTTGGAAGCAGGCTTCGATCGACTTGAGCTCCCAGGCCAAGGGGGCGAACTGTTCGATTGGCGTGTTCACATTCATAGATGTCAGTGTTGTGGACGGCATGCCTTGAATGTTGTTCGCCGTGAGCCCGACAATGATCGATGGTGTCGGGCCGGTCGCTGCCACCATGTACCCGGAGGCGAGATTGTCGGGTAGGAAAGCCAAAGGGTTGAAGAGCCCCGTGGGTACGCCTGTCTCGCCTTCGGACAGCTTGTATTGGTAATAGCGTACGCCCATCACGCCCACGCGATCGTCCATGCAGCTGGTGCCGCCACCTGAGCAGGTGAAGTTCTCGATCACGCCGACACGGACCGTCTCCGTTTCCACCGTCCCGGTCGCCGTTTTGAAGGAGACGATGGTTTCGCCGACATAGCCGGTGAATTCTGTCCCGTCCTCATAGCCATACTCGAAGGGTATGCCGGTGTTCGTGACGTCCGGTCCGACGACGGACTCAAGGACGTAGAACCCGGTGGACCCCACATCGAATGTGACGTTGCCCTGAGCGCCGCCGCCGACACCGACTGTGATCAGGTTTGGGAAGGCGTCGCTACCTTTGTAGCTCAGAGGAAGCGCAACACTGTCAGGCGTCTCGGCCCACGCACCACTGATGCCACCACCGATACCGGAGACCAGCGCCATCGCTCCAGCGCAAAGCCATGTCCGTGTCTGACGGCAACCCCACATCAGCGATTCCCTGTCGCGCTAACGTGGAAGCTTAGTCATGTATGGATGACACCCCAAGGCTTGATGCGGCGTGGCTGCGACGTGGCGGCGAAGATTGTGGATAGAAGCGTGGCAAACACGCGGTGAAAAGTGCCTAGCCGAATTCTCCCGAGATAAAGGCCTGCGCCAGCGCGCTGCGTGGCGCGCTGAAAACCTGATCTGCAGGTCCTGCTTCCACCAGCTTGCCTTCGTAGAGGAACAGCACGTAGTCGCTCACCCGGCTTGCCTGGGCCACGTTGTGCGTGACGATGATCACGGGGAAATCACCACGAAGATCCCGCACATGCTCCTCGATGTGACGCGTCGCGGCGGGATCGAGCGCCGAGCACGGCTCGTCCAGGAGGAGTGCTTGCGGCCTTGTCGCCAGCGTGCGCGCCAGGCACAAGCGTTGCTGCTGCCCGCCGGACAGCCGCTCGGCCCCCTCGTGCAGGCGGTCTTTCACCTCGTTCCATAAGCCGACACGGTCGAGATAACGCTTGGCGTAGTCGCTGCGGTCCTCGCCGTTGATCTGACCGTGGAAGGCGGCGCCGAACAGCACGTTCTCCAGGATCGACATGGGAAATGGCACCGGCCGCTGATGGATGATGCCC
>NZ_LPWD01000428.1 GCF_001723295.1 Methyloceanibacter marginalis | reverse complement strand
TTACTTGTCAGCGGAGTATGAGCTGGTTGCCCGCTTCCTCCTTGCGCACGTAGCGGTTCTCGCAGATCGAGGTGGAGCGAACCCGGGGAGCGTTCTCGACAAGAATGGGCCGGGGGCCTTCGAACAGATTGTGCAGGATCTCCACGTGGGCGACCTCGGCTTTCTTGCCGGAAATCATGATGCCGCCGCCGGCGTTGTCGATGAACTTGGAATTCTCGATCCGCACATTGCTGATGCGCTGGTGCGGCTTGTTGGGCTCGAGATCGATGCCGGCGCTCGGCGCCGTCCCGCGCGTATCGCGAAACGTCGAATTCGTCACGAGGATCCGGTTGCCCATGATGATGGACAGTCCTTGGCGCCGGTTATGCTCGGCGACGACGGAGCAGAGAGCGATGTCCTCGCCGCCGGCGAGATAGAAGCCGTCGCCCCACATGTGCCGCGAGGTCACGCCCGCGATCGTGATCCGCTCAGACTCGGGACCGATGATGATGCCCATGCCCCACTCGCCGGAGCGGCCCTTGTGCTCCTTGCGGTCGCCCTGCAACGTACCGCCGATCACCGTCACATCCTTCGCGCGGGGGATCCTCAGGACCGAATAGTATTTGGCCGCGGTCGGCATCGCCTTGAGGACCGCGCGGTCCGCAAGCCTCAGCGTCATCTTGCTCCCGAGCACGAGCCGGTTCTTGCCGTGCGCTTGGACGATGTAGGTGCCGTTCGGCACGTAAACCGTACCGCCGCTGCCGGCCACCTCATCGATTGCTTTCTGAATGGATTGCGTGTCGTCGGATTTGCCGTCGCCCTTGGCGCCCCTGTCCTTCACATTGACGACGAGGGAGGAGGCGGGCTTGACGTTGCAGCCATCGAACCGGGCGCCACTGGCTGGGCCGGCGAGAGACGCGGCGACGAAAAAGGAAAGGAGGGCGCTCGTGCGTAAGATCTTGTTCAAGGGGCGTCGGTCGGGTTGCTCCTTCGGCACGGGACCCGCACTAGCACGTTCTCCGCGGAGTGTCACCGGACCTGATCAGGCGAGCGCATCGCGGGTCGCGGCGGCGATGCGCCTTGCGTCGTCGTCGGACAAATAAGGATGCATGGGCAGGCTCATGACCTGCCGGCAGATCGCCTCGCTCACCGGCAACGAGCCCTCACCGCCGCCATAGGGCAGATAGGGCGCCTGGAGGTGCATGGGTTTCGGGTAGTAGATCATGGTCGGGATGCCGGCCGTGCCGAGCTTCTCCTGAACCGCCGCGCGCTTCTCCGTCTTGATGGTGTACTGCGCCCAGGCCGATTTCAGCCCCTCGATGCGCTTTGGCGTCGCCACCACGTCCTTCAACTCGTCGTCATAGATCTGCGCGACGCGTTCGCGGGCCTCGAGCTCGTCGTCGAAGACCGAGAGCTTCACCGAAAGGATCGCGGCCTGAATGCTGTCGAGACGGCCGTTGATACCGATACGCACAACCTCATAGCGGTCGGCGCCCGCGCCGTGGACGCGGATCGACTTGAGCACCTCCGCGAGACCGTCGTCGTCGGTCGTGATGGCGCCGCCGTCGCCGTAGCATCCCAGGGGCTTCGCCGGAAAGAAGCTCGTGCCGCTGACTGGCGCGAGTGAACCCGACGCGCTGTTGTGATAGACGCCGCCGAAGGATTGCGCGGCGTCCGATATGAGATGAAGGCCTTCACGCTCGGCGAGCGCATTCAGCCCATTCCAATCGGCCGGCAAGCCGAACAGATCGACCGCAAGGATCGCCTTCGGCGTGAGCTTGCCGCCGGCGCGGGTTTCGGAAATTTTCTTCGTGAGGTCGGCAAGGTCGATGCTGAAGCTGTCCGCCTCGACGTCGACGAAAACCGGCGAGGCGCCGGCGAGGAGGATCGCCTCCGCGGTCGCCGTGAAGGTGAACGAAGGCACGAACACCGCATCGCCCGGGCCGACCTCATAAGCGAGCAGCGGCATGAAGATCGCGTCGGTGCCGCTCGAACAAGAAATCGCGTGGGCCACGCCGCAATATTCCGCAAGCTCGGATTCAAGTTTCGCGACTGCGGGACCGAGAATGTAGCGCCCGTCATCGAGGACGTCTTGGATCGCCTCGGCGATCTGCGGCTTGAGCCGCGCATATTGCGCCTTCAGGTCGACAAAGGGGACGCCCGACATCGATGTTCCTTCTTCTTCTGGCTCCTGGTCGCGCCCTGCCTAGCCAAGTCGGGCGGCTACGGCAATAGGGCGAATAGCGCCGGCCTTAGGGGCCGTTCCTCCGTTCAGTTTGGGTTCAGGTCGGAACCTTCATCCTCGGCAGCGATTGGCTCAGTTCCGCCGAGGGGCTGACCGATGGAGGTTTTGAGATGATGTATTCAGGCGCCCTGAGGCGCATCGTGTTGGCGGGCGCGTTCGCGTTGCTCGCCCTGGCGCCGGGTGTGCTGGTTTCAGGTGAGGCCAAGGCTGGCGGGCCTGCCGTGGAGCAGGAAAATTTCGACATCGATCAGTTCTACGACGAACTCGCGCCGTTCGGCGAGTGGGTCGACCACCCCAACCACGGCTATGTGTGGCTGCCGCGAACGGTGGCGCCGGATTGGCGTCCCTACACGGTGGGAAACTGGGTCTCGACCGAGGAGTATGGTTGGTACTGGGATTCTCCGGAGCCGTTCGCCTGGGCTGTGTATCACTATGGCCGTTGGGGATTTGAGCCCGACTATGGCTGGTATTGGGTGCCGGGCGATACATGGGCGCCGGCCTGGGTCCAGTGGCGCTATGGCGATGAGTATGTGGGTTGGGCCCCAGAGGTGCCGACACCGGGCTACGCTTATGGTGGCCCGGCGCGCTATGCACCGCCGCCGCCGCGGGAATCGTGGGTGTTCGTCGAGCCGCGTTATCTCGTGTCGCCGGCGGTCCGCTCTTATGCGGTGCCGCGCGCCAGCCTGACGATCGTATTCAACCGCACGACCTATGTGAGCCGGCCGCGGTACCGGAACGGCTATCTCTACAATTACGGCATGCCGCGCGATCACTGGTCAC
>NZ_LPWD01000427.1 GCF_001723295.1 Methyloceanibacter marginalis | reverse complement strand
GCGCGCGGCCTCCAGCAGCACCTCTTTGAGGTTGCCGTGATGATAAGAGCTTGGGCGCCGCCAGCCGCGGCCGGAGTGATTCATGTAAAAGGCTTTTACATGAACACGTTGGTTGTCGCCAGCGACCGTTATGTTCAAAACAGAATCAGCCCAGGATATTCAGGGGATCGTCATCCGCCTGTCCGAGGCAAACGAACAGCATGACAGCAGCCGAGACAGAGCTTGACGTAAGGTCGCTTCTCGCCACCGAGACGCCGGCGGTAGCCGGCATCCTCACGACCCTCGTCTTCATTGGGTTCGGGGACGCGCTCCTTTCCGACCTCGAGAACCATTTCCTCACCATCGCGATGTTCGTGTGGCTGTTCGCGGTGATGATGTGGGGCGCGTTCGGCGTGGTGCGCCACGCCGACGCCGTGGCCGAGAAACTCGGCGAGCCCTATGGCACGCTCGTGCTGACGTTCTCGGTGATCGTCATCGAGGTTGCACTGCTCGCGGCGATCATGCTGCACGGGCAGAACAACCCGACGCTCGCGCGCGACGTGATGTTCGCCACATTAATGATCGTGCTCAACGGCATGGTGGGAACGGCGCTCCTTATCGGGGCGCTGCGCTACTGGGAACAGGAGTGCAACCTGACCGGCGCACGTTCCTTTCTCGTGGTCATGTCGGCCCTGTCGATCGTCGCGCTCGTTCTGCCCAAATTCACCGAGACGGCGCCCAGCCCCGTCGAGGCCCCCGGCAAGGCTATCTTGTTCATCGCCATCACCGTCTTGTTCTACGCCGTCTTCATTTTTATCCAGACGATGCGGCACGGCGCGTTCTTTGCCGACCCGGAAACGAGGTCCGAGAAGAACTCCTCCCATCAATCGCGCAAACCGACCCGGTCACTCGCGTACCACGTGGTGATGCTCGTGTTGACGTTGGTCCCCGTGGTAGCTCTGTCGGAGTACCTGGCGGTGATCGTCGATTTCGGTATCGAGGATATTGGCCTTCCGGAGCCGTTGGGCGGCCTGCTGATCGCTGTCCTCGTCCTCGCCCCCGAAGGGCTCACCGCTTTTCACGCAGCGCTGGCCAATCATCTCCAACGCGCCGTGAATGTCTGCCTGGGCTCGGCCCTTTCGACCATTGGGCTGACCATTCCGGCCGTGTTGATCATCGGGTTCGCGGCCAACATCCATGTCCATCTCGGGCTCACGGACGTCGAGACCGTGCTCCTGGTGTTGACGCTGTTCGTGAGCGGCCTGACCTTTGCCGGCGGACGCACCAACGTGCTCCAGGGCGCGGTGCACCTTCTCCTGTTCTTCGTCTACGTGGCGCTGCTCTTCAGCCCTTAAAGTGCGCCCTGAAAAGTAAGGCTAACAGCGACTTTCCCGGTTTTCCTGCTATTCCCTTGTGACCACGATCTTCGCTACACTCCGGGCAAAATTTGCCTAGGGAGTGTCAAAGAAATGCAGCATCGTGGCATCGCCTTTGCCGACCGTCTGCCTTCTCGGCTGATCGCCGGCGTCGCCGCGGTCGCTCTTGCCGGGCATGTTTGGGCAGCCGCTGCCGAGGACGTCAAGCCGGGGCCCTGTACCGACGACGCCATGATCGTGTTCGATGCGTCAGGGTCCATGTCGGGAAATCAGACGTCGGCATCCCCAACTCGCGCCCGCGCATCGACGAAGTGCGTGCGGCGCTGGCGCAAGTGCTGCCGAGCGCCACCAAGTTCCGCCGCGTCGGCCTCGTGTCCTACGGTCCGGGCCCCTACAACCAGTGCAATGTCAGCCTCGACCTCAAGCCCACGGCGAACGCCGCCAAGCCGATCATGCGGGCGGTCAGCCGACTCGTGCCGGCGGGCAAGACGCCGCTAACGTCTGGCTTCGAGCAAGCGGCCGAGGCGCTCGACTACCGCAACAAGCCCGGCGTGATCGTGGTGGTGACCGACGGCGAGGAGACTTGCGGGCGCTCGCCGTGCGATGTCGCCAAGATGCTCCATGACAACGCGGCGCAGCTCACCATCCACGTGATCGGCTTCCGCTATAGCGGCTTCTCATGGACCGGGCAGAACAGCATCATGGACCTGATGTGCATCGCCGATCAGAACAACGGCATGTACATCAAAGCCAACGACGAGAGTGAACTGGTCGAGGCTCTCGAGAAGACGCTCGACTGTCCCATGGTTTCCCAGGCGCCGCTCGCTCCCCTCGTCCGCTGATTGGACAGCCCGGGCTCGTCTCAGAGGCCCATGGCCGCATGGGCTTCGCCCATGTATTTCATGCATTCGTCGGTGTCGCCGTCCTTCATGGCCGCCTTGGACTGATCCAGTGCCGCCATGGCCTCCTTCTGCTTCGCCTCGTCCGTCATGTCGGCGATCATCTGGTCCATCTGCTTCATGTGATCATCGTTGCAAAGATCGGCCGCAGAAGCAGCGCCCATCGCCAGTGCCGACGCGAAGCCGGCAAACAACAGTGTCTTGATCATCTTTTCCTCCTCGAGAAGGACATCGACCGGCCGGTGTCCAGGAAGAGAACGCGCAACCGCTGAAACCGTTCTTTGGGCGCCATGGCCGGCGCTCGAATTATACACAGCTTATCCAGGGCCCACGCTCCCGGTCGCACCGGCAGATTCCCAGTTTTCGGGGGATTCCTTGGGGCCACGCTTCCGAAAAAAAATCGGCCCGCGATGAAACCAAAAGCCCCTAACGGCGTTGTTGGCCTCAGCGTCGGGGTAAAATTCATTGTGCGGCGCAACAAGAAAACGGCTTGGCACTGGCCGAGGGGAGCCGATAGAGTCACCCGGTTGCGGAACGGGCACCCCTCCAATCGGAAAGGAGAGCTTCCGATGGAACTCACAGCCAAATTAACGATGGTCACGGCCATCGTATCGTTCAGCTTCCTCGCCGCCGTCATCCTTGGGATGATCTAGGGCGAGGTTTTCGGCCTCTTAAGCTTAGGCCCAACCCACATTTCAGCAGTCCATGAGGCGCCACCGGCGGATCCAACCGCCCGGGGCGACCTCCCCGCCGGGACGGCGGTTCAGGCAGCGGCGTCGGTGACCCGCTTGGGATCGTAGTTGAGGATGGGTGCGAGCCAGCGCTCCGCTTCCTCGACCGACCACCTGCGGGCGGCATAATCTTCGATCTGATCGCGACCGATCTTGCCCACGCCGAAATAGCGGGCCTCGGGGTGCGAGAAGTAGAGCCCCGAGACGGCGGCGGCCGGCCACATGGCGTAGCTCTCGGTCAGCTTCACGCCGATCTCCTTCTCCGCGTCGAGAACGCTGAACAGCGTGCGCTTCTCGGTGTGGTCCGGCTGGGCCGGATAGCCCGGCGCCCGGCGGATGCCGGCATAGTCTTCTGCGATGAGCGCGTCGTTGGAGAGCGCCTCGTCGGGGGCGTAGCCCCACAGCTCACGGCGCACCTTTTCGTGCAGCGCCTCGGCGAAGGCCTCGGCGAGGCGGTCGGCCAGCGCCTGAGACAAGATCTTCGAGTAGTCGTCATTGGCGCGCTCGAAGCGGCGGGCAACGTCCTCCTCTCCAATGCCGGCGGTCACGGCGAAGCCGCCGATATAGTCGGCAACGCCTGAGTCCTTGGGCGCGATGAAGTCGGCAAGAGCGATATTCGCGCGGCCGGCGCCGCGCGCCATCTGCTGACGGAGCGTGTGCAACGTGGCGAAGGGCTTCTTCCGGCTCTCGTCGGCGTAGAGCTCGATGTCGTCGCCCATACTGTTCGCCGGCCAGAAGCCGACCACCGCATTCGCCGTCAACCACTTCTCCTCGATGATCTGCTTCAGCATGGCCTGGGCGTCCTCGAACAGAGGACGGGCCGCCTCGCCATATTTGTCGTCGTTCAGGATGCGGGGATACTGACCCTTCAGCTCCCAGGCCTGGAAGAACGGCGTCCAGTCGATATAGCGGGCAAGCTCGGCGAGGTCGTAGGCCTCGAGCGTGCGCGTACCGAGGAAGCTCGGCTTAGGCGGCGTGTAGCCTGCCCAGTCGAGCTTGAGGGCATTGCCGCGGGCCTGGGCCAGCGGCGCCCTCGTCTTCTCCTCCTGACCGCGCGCGTAGGACGCCGCCATCTGCGCGTATTCCTCGCGCACCTTGGCAATCCGCTTCTCGCGCTCCTCTTTCGAGATCAGGCCGGAGACCACGCCCACGGCGCGGCTGGCATCGGTTACGTAGATCGCCTGGCTGCGCCGGTAGTTCGGGCTGATCTTGACGGCGGTATGCACGCGGCTCGTGGTGGCGCCGCCGATCAGCAGCGGCAGGTCGAAGCCTTCGCGCTCCATCTCGGCCGCCACGTGGCACATCTCGTCGAGCGAGGGGGTGATGAGACCGGACAGGCCGATGATGTCGACCTTCCGTTCGCGCGCCGTATCGAGAATCTTCTGGGACGGCACCATGACGCCGAGATCGATGACCTCGTAGTTGTTGCACTGAAGCACCACGCCGACGATGTTCTTGCCAATGTCGTGGACGTCGCCTTTCACGGTGGCGAGCAGGACCCTGCCGGCAGGCTCACCCTGCGCCAGCCCCATCTCCTCTTTTTCCTTCTCCATGAAGGGCATGAGATAGGCGACCGCCTGCTTCATCACGCGGGCGGACTTCACCACTTGGGGCAGGAACATCTTGCCGGCGCCGAACAGGTCGCCGACCACGCCCATGCCGTCCATCAAGGGCCCTTCGATGACGTGGAGCGGACGCTCGGCCTGCTGGCGCGCTTCCTCCGTGTCCTCTTCGATGTAGTTGGCGATGCCGTGGACCAGCGAATAGGTGAGCCGCTCCTGCACCGGCTTCTCGCGCCAGGAGAGATCGGCTTCCTTCCTCTGGGACGCGCCGGCTTTGTAGCGCTCGGCGGCCTCCAAGAGGCGGTCGGTGGCGTCGTCGCGGCGGTTGAGGATCACGTCCTCGACGAGCTCGCGCAACTCCGGCTCGATGTCGTCATAGAGCGCAAGCTGACCGGCATTGACGATGCCCATGTCCATGCCCGCCTGAATGGCGTGATAGAGGAACACCGAATGCATGGCCTCGCGCACCTGCTCGTTGCCGCGAAAAGCAAAGGACAGGTTCGACACGCCGCCAGAGATATGAACGTAAGGCAGCTCTTCCTTAATGCGGCGCGTGGCGTCAATGAACGCGCGCCCGTAATTGTTGTGCTCCTCGATGCCGGTGGCCACCGCGAAGATGTTCGGATCGAAAATGATGTCCTCGGGGGGGAAGCCAACCTTTTCGGTCAGAAGCTCGTAGGCGCGCTTGCAGATCGCGAACTTCTGGTCGGCTGTTTCCGCCTGTCCCTTCTCGTCGAAGGCCATGACCACGACGGCCGCGCCATAGCGCAGCACCTTGCGCGCGTGATCGAGGAAAGGCTCCTCGCCTTCCTTCAGGCTGATGGAGTTCACCACCGATTTGCCTTGCACGCATTTCAGTCCTGTCTCGATGACCGTCCATTTGGAGCTATCGATCATGATCGGCACGCGCGAGATATCCGGCTCGGCGGCGATGAGATTCAAAAAGGTCTCCATGGCCTTCTCGGAATCGAGCATGCCCTCGTCCATGTTGACGTCGAGCATGTTGGCGCCGCTCTCCACCTGCTGGCGCGCGACCTCGAGCGCCGTGGCGTAGTCGTTGGCCTCGATGAGCTTGCGGAAGCGCGCGGAACCAGTGACGTTGGTCCGCTCGCCCACCATGACGAAATTCTGGGCAGCATTGGATGTCATTCAGTGGGATTCCATTTTTGATTCAGCGGGAGACGGACGGGCGGCCTCGCGCGCGGCGAAGGCAAGCCAGCCCTTGATGGCAAGGCCGCGGAAAATCGGCGTCAGGCGTTCAAAGCCGGCGCTCATCAGCAATTCCTCTTGGCGCTCGACCGACACCACCGCGACCTTCTCGAAATTCGCAGCGTTCTTCTCGGCGAGGTCTTCCTCAACGCCATTCTTGACGGCATGCCGCTTCCAGATCCGCCGCAGAAGCTCCGTTTCTGGTTCGCCTGCAACGCCAACGCCGTCGACGATGGCGAGAGGCGCGCCCCGGCTTCAAGCGTGCGCGGATGGCCTCGAAGAAGGCGAGCTTCGCCCCATCGTCAGGAACGAAATGCGCGGTGAGGATGCAGGTCGCGGCATCGAAATCCTGCTCGGCGAGGTCCTCCACCGTCGATGCCTGCACCTGGCTTCGGGCCCCGACCGGTGTGGCGGCCAGACGCCGGCGGGCCAATTCGACCATCGGTTCGTAGGTGTCCACGCCGACGAACGACCAGCCGGGATTCTCCGAACCGAGACGCAGGATCTCCTCGCCTCCGCCGGCGCGACCACGAGGATCCTGGCCGGGCCCATCGGAAGCAGCTCGAGAAGCGACGCCTCGACAATGGCGAAGATCGCCAGACGGCCCGGAATGAATTGTTCGGCGAGCCGGACATAGTCGCCATCGAGATCGGGAAGATCCTGATCCTCAAACTTCATCGCCGTCATTCCGTCACCCATGCACGAAGGGCTCGAGGCCGGAGAGACGAAGCGCATGCTCTACCTCGGGCACTTTGCGTGGCTTGTAGTCGGCAACGGCGGCGGCGATGGCGCCGATATGCTCGGGCGTGGTGCCGCAGCAGCCGCCGACAATGTTGATGAGCCCGTTCTTGGCCCAATCCTCCAGCAGCACGGCCATCTGCTCAGGGCTCTCGTCGTACTCGCCCATCTCGTTGGGGAGCCCGGCATTGGGATAGACGCTGACATAGGTGTCGGCGACGTGGGCCATCTCATCGACGGAAGGGCGAAGCTGCTCGGCGCCGAAGGAGCAGTTGAGCCCAATGGAGAAGGGCTTGAGGTGTTTCATGGAATACCAAGAGGCCTCCGGCGTCTGGCCTGACAGGTTGCGGCCCGAGAGGTCGGTGATGGTGCCCGAGATCATGATGGGCAGCTCGACGCCCATCTCGTCGAAGACTTGCTCCACGGCGAAACCCGCGGCCTTGGCGTTCAGCGTGTCGAACACGGTCTCGATCAGGATGGTATCGGCGCCGCCCTCGATGAGCCCGCGGACTTGCGTCGCATAGGCCTCGACCAGCTCGTCGAAGCCGACATTGCGGAAGCCGGGATTGTTGACGTCAGGCGAGATGGAGGCGGTGCGGTTGGTGGGGCCGACCGCGCCCGCCACGAAGCGGGGCCTGTCCGGCGTCTTCGCCGTCCACTCATCGGCGGCCTCGCGAGCGAGCTTGGCCGCGGCCACGTTCATTTCGTGGGAGATCTCCTCCAGCCCGTAATCGGCCTGGCTGATGGCTTGGGCGTTGAAGGTGTTGGTCTCCAGGATATCGGCGCCGGCCTCCAGGTACTTGCTGTGAATCTCGCGAATGATGTCGGGCTGGCTCAGCACGAGCAGGTCGTTGTTGCCCTTCAGATCGCGGGGATGGTCCTTGAAGCGCTCGCCGCGATAGGCGGCCTCGTCCAGCTTGTAGCCTTGGATGGCCGTGCCCATGGCGCCATCCAGGATGAGGATGCGCTCCTTGGCGGCGCGCTTCAGCGCTTCGATACGCTCTTCACGGGTCATGTCGCGGTTTCCACTTTGGCTTCGGTGAAGGCCTTGGCCGGGCGCAGGCCCAGCAGGTAGCAGATGGCGTAGACGAGGTCGGCACGATTCAGGGTGTAGAAGTGGAACTCGGTGATGCCCTGGTCCACGAGGCCGAGAACCTGTTCCGCCGCCACGGCCGCCGCGACCAGATGGCGCGTCTCCTGATCTTCATCCAGACCTTCGAAGCGGTGACCGATCCAGTCCGGCACGCTTGCGCCGGAGCGCTCGGCGAAGCTCGAGACCTGCTTGAAGTTATGAATAGGAATCAGCCCAGGCACGATGGGGATATCGATACCGGCCGCGCGCACGCGATCGAGATAGCGGAAATAGACCTCGTTATCGAAGAAGAACTGCGTGATGGCCCCGGTGGCGCCCGCGTCGATCTTGGCCTTGAGCATATCGATGTCGGCCTCGACGGACTTCGATTCCGGATGCTTCTCCGGGTAGCAGCCGACGGAGATCTCGAAGGGCGCGATCTTCTTGATGCCCGCGGTGAGATCGGCGGCGTTCGCATAGCCCCCCGGACGTCGCTCGTAGCATGCGCCTACACCGCCGGGCGGATCGCCGCGTAGCGCCACGATCTGGCGCACGCCGAGATCCCAATAATCGCGAATGACCTCGTCGATCTCCTCCTTCGTGGCGGAGACGCAGGTGAGATGCGCGGCGGGCTTCAGGGTGGTCTCGCGCAGCATGCGGCCCACGGTGGCGTGGGTGCGCTCGCGCGTCGAGCCACCGGCGCCGTAGGTCACCGAGACATATTTTGGGCGCAACGGTTCGAGCCTGCGGATCGAGCGCCACAGGGTGTCCTCCATCGCATCGGTCTTCGGCGGGAAGAACTCGAACGACACGTCGATGTCGCCGCGGCCGAGGAAGCGGCGCTTGGGCGGCTCCTGGTTGTGCGGCTCTTGGTTATGTTGGTCTTGGGATGCGAGCATCTAAGCGGCGACCTCCACCTTGGGACTCAGTTTTCTTTTCCTGCCGGCGGGTGACGGGCTTCTGGCCGAGCCACAGCGAAACGATCAGCTTGCCTTCCGCAGGGCCCGGGCTCAGCTCGCGGAAGCGCTCGAGCTTGAGGCCCGCGCCTTCGAGCATGCGCCCAAGCTGATCGCGGCCGAAGCCGAGACGCCGATGCGCCGACTGCTCGCGCAGGAATTCGAGCTCATGCGGCGCGAAATCCACGACCAGCAGCTTGCCGCCGGGCGCCAGCACGCGGGCCGCTTCGGCCACGGCGGACGCGGGGTCGTCGAGGAAGTGCAGCACCTGGTGCAGCACCACCGCGTCGGCCGCCTCGTCCGGCAGCGGCACGTTATAGAGATCGCCGTGGCGGACTTGCGCCTGGGAAAGCCCGGCGCGTTCCAGCTTCATGCGGGCATAGGCCAGCATGTCGTGATTGAGATCGAAGCCGAGCACCTTCTTGGCGCGCGGGCCGAACAATTCGAGGATGCGGCCCGTGCCCGTGCCGAGATCGACCAGGCGCTCGAAAGGCCCCTCGCCCAAGGCCTCGTCCATGGCGGCTTCGACCTGGCTCTCGGCCACATGAAGCGTGCGAATGGAATCCCACTCCGCGGCATGCGCCTTGAAGTAGCTCTGCGCCGCTTCCGCGCGCGCCTTCTGCACGGCTTCGGCGCGGGCCCGATCGCGGGCGAGCGTCAAATCCGCCCGGGTCGAGGCCGCGACGATGGCGCGGGCGAGAGTCCCTTCCGGGCCGCTGTCGGCGGCGCGAAAGAACACCCAGGAGCCTTCGCGGAACCGGGTGATGAGGCCGGCTTCGGCCATGAGTTTCAGGTGGCGGCTGATGCGCGGCTGGCTCTGAGCCAAAATCTGGGTCAGATCCTTGACGTTCAGTTCGGCGCCCGCGAGCAAGGCCAGGATGCGCAGGCGCGTGGCCTCGCCCGCGCCCCGCAGCGCGGCAAGTGCTTGATCGGCGGAAAGACCTGGTACGGCCGCGCGGCTCTGATCGTCACCTGACATAAAGATATGTTTATATCTTCTCGCAAGACGGTGCAAGGGCCGTCCGAGGGCGCAAAAACCTGCCGATTTCAAGCAATCTTGAACAGGCTCAGGCATTCGCATGCGGTCCTTAGCTGCTAGGCTCCCTGCAATCGACCGTCCCACCAGCCAAGAGGAACCATGACAGCAATACGCACCAGCCCCACTCGCCTGATTTTGTTACTCGGATTTTTGGCGCTCGGTTCTCTCGCCACCCGCGCGGAGGAAGCGCCGGCGCAAGACGATCGCCTCAAGGAGGCCATCGCCGGCGACCACCGATCGGAGGAAAACAGAGCGCGCGACATATATCGCCACCCGTACGAGACGCTCACCTTCTTCGGCATCAGGCCCGACATGACGGTGGTCGAGATCTATCCGGGCCGGGGCTGGTACTCTGAAATTCTCGCGCCCTATCTCAAAAGTAGCGGCACGTTCTACGCCGCTCAGCGCCCGAGCGATCCGTCCTACGCGCCGGGTCAGAGATCGCTCGAAGCCTTCAATCAGAAAGTGAAGGACGCGCCCGAGCTTTACGGCGAAGTGAAACGGACGACGCTGACCAAGGACGGTGACATCGCACCGGCAGGCTCGGCCGACCTCGTCGTCACCTTCCGCAATTTGCACAGCTTCATGGGATCGGGCACCGAGAACGAGGCCTTTGCCACGATGTTCAAGGCGCTGAAGCCGGGCGGCGTGCTCGGCGTCGTGCAGCATCGCGGCGACCCCAAGGTGGAGCAGGATCCCAAAGGGGGCTCAGGCTACGTGAATGAGGACTATGTGATCGCGTTGGCCAAGAAGGCTGGCTTCGAGCTCGCGGAAAAATCCGAGATCAACGCCAATCCGAAAGACACGAAGGACTATGCGAAGGGCGTGTGGACGCTGCCCCCCTCGCTTCGCCTCGGCGACGAGGATCGCGACAAGTACGTGGCGATCGGCGAGAGCGACCGCATGACCCTGAAATTCGTGAAGCCGGCGAGCTAGGGGTCAGCGGCTTCGAGCAAGGACGGACCTCAATCGGCCTGCCGCTCGCTTGCGGTGTAAACCGCCAATTGTGCGGCGAAGGCCCGTTTGTAGGCGGGACGCGCTTCGCCGCGGGCGACAAGTGCGGCCAAGTTCGGATATTCGTCCAGAATGCCCGATGATCTCAGCCGGAGCAGCACCGACACCATCATCAGGTCGCCGACGCTGAACCCGCCATCGAGCCAGTCGGCGTTGCCGAGGCGCGCGGAAAGTTGCTTCAACCGGTCGCGGACGCGATCCTCAACCAGAGGCAGGCGCTCCTTGCTCCAGGGTTTATCGCTCTCGAGAAGCGTGGCGGTTGCAAGTTCAAGGATCGGCGGCTCTACCGTGTTGAGCGCAGCGAACATCCATGTGATCGCGCGCGCCCGCGCATCGGCATCGTCCGGCAGCAAGCCCGCATGGCGCTCAGCGATATGGAGGACGATCGCCCCGGTCTCGAAGAGGGCGAGATCGCCTTCCTCATAGGTCGGGATCTGGCCGAAAGGATGAAGCGCCAGATGCGCGGGTTGCTTCATCGCACGAAACGAAACAAGGCGAACTTCGTAGGGCTGGCCGACTTCTTCAAGCGCCCAGCGCACGCGCGTATCGCGCGCCAGTCCCCTGCCGCCATCGGGCGACCGTTCAAAGGCGGTTATGATGACGGTCATCGGCCACCATGCTCAGGCGCGGGCGAACTTTTTGTATTTGATGCGCTTCGGGACGATCGAGTCCTCGCCGAGGCGGCGCTTCTTGTCCTCCTCGTAGTCCTCGAAATTGCCCTCGAACCACTCCACATGGCTGTCGCCTTCGAACGCCAGGATGTGGGTGGCGATACGGTCGAGGAAGAAGCGATCATGGCTGATGATGACGGCGCAGCCCGCGAAATCTTCCAGCGCCGCTTCCAGCGACGACAGTGTCTCCACGTCGAGATCGTTGGTGGGCTCGTCGAGCAAGATCAGATTCGCGCCTGATTTCAGCATCTTGGCGAGATGGACTCGGTTGCGCTCACCGCCCGAAAGCTGGCTGACCTTCTTCTGCTGGTCGCCGCCTTTGAAGTTGAACCAGCCAACGTAAGCGCGCGCGGGCACCTCGCGTTTGCCGAGCGTCACCACCTCGCGCCTTCGGAGATCTCCTCGTAGACCGACTTCTTCTCGTCGAGAGCGTCGCGCGACTGGTCCACATAGCCGAGCTTCACCGTGTCGCCCACCCGGATATCGCCGTCGTCCGGCGTCTCCTGGCCGACGATCATGCGGAACAGCGTGGTCTTGCCCGCGCCGTTCGGACCGATGACGCCGACAATGCCGCCCGGCGGCAGCTTGAAGGACAGATCGTCGATCAGGAGGCGCTCGCCGAAGGCCTTCTCAAGCCCCTCCGCCTCGATGACCACCTCGCCGAGACGCGGGCCCGGTGGGATGGTGATCTGCGTTTTCGCGGACTTGTCCTTGCCGGCCTCGGCCAGAAGCTCGTCATAGGCGCGGATACGTGCCTTGGACTTGGCCTGGCGGGCTTTTGGACTTGCGCGGATCCAATCGAGCTCGCGGGCGAGCGTGCGCTGCTTGGCCTCTTCCTGCCGGCCTTCGACTTCAAGACGCTTCTGCTTCTGCTCGAGCCAGGACGAGTAATTGCCCTTGTAGGGAACCCCCGCCCCGCGATCGAGCTCGAGCGTCCACTCGGTGATGTTGTCGAGGAAGTAGCGGTCGTGGGTCACCATGACGATGGTGCCGGGATAATCGCGCAAATGGTGCTCGAGCCAGGCGACGCTTTCCGCGTCGAGGTGGTTGGTCGGCTCGTCGAGCAGAAGAATGTCGGGCTTGGCGAGTAGGAGGCGGCACAGTGCCACGCGCCGCCGCTCACCGCCCGAAAGCTTCGCCACCTCCGCGTCGCCCGGCGGACAGCGCAGCGCCTCCATGGCCTGCTCCACCTGGGTGTCGAGGTCCCACAAATCGGCGGCGTCGATCTCGTCCTGAAGCTGCGCCATCTCATCGGCGGTCTCGTCCGAATAGTTCACGGCAAGCTCGTTATAGCGGTCGAGCTTCGCCTTCTTCGCCGCCACGCCCTCCATGACATTGCCCATGACATCTTTGCTCTCGTCGAGCTGGGGCTCCTGGGGCAGATAGCCGACGGCGACCCCGTCCGCCGCCCAGGCCTCGCCCACGAACTCCTTCTCGTCGCCCGCCATGATGCGCAGCAGGGTCGACTTGCCCGCGCCGTTGAGACCGACAACGCCGATCTTGGCGCCGGGAAGGAAGGCGAGCGTCACGTCCTTCAAGACCTGCTTCCCGCCGGGATAGGTCTTGTTGAGCTTGTTCATGACGTAGACGTATTGCGGGGTGGCCATGGGCGTCCGTTCGAGCTGTTCGGGTTCTAAGGAAATTTCGCTCGCGCTTTTAGCTAATCACGCGCGGTAACTCAATGTAGGAAGTAGACGGCAAGAGCGCAAAGACGGCGCTTAGAACAGCTGGGGCAGGCGCGCTTTCAGCTTCCCGGCGAGCGCATCGAGGGGGTTCTCCTGGATCGGCTCGATTTCCGAGAGGGCCTGCGCAAAACTCTCCGGCGACAGTTGGGCGATTTGCAATACGCGGGACCAGCCGTTTTTCATGAGGAAGTCGCGATAGGCCTTCTCGTCCTCGTTGAAGCGGTGGCGCTTTGGCGCCACGCCAACCACGGGCAGCCGTGCCGAGACGGCCTCCGAGATCATGGAGCTTGAATCCTCGGTACAGACGATGGCGTCGGCTTGGGCGAAAATCTCCGGCAGCGTGCCGGGGCCGGCGGTGCGGAAATCGATGAACTTGGCAACGACGCTCTCGTCGTGCGCGAGCTCGGCGATGCGGTCGGCCACGTTGTCGGGGGTGCGGCGCGAGGTGGAGATCAGCCAGCGCGTGCCCCAGGCCTTCGAGACCTCCGCGGCGAAGCCCAAGAGCTTCTCCCATTCGCGCCTCGTGTAGTGGAAGCGTCCGGCGCGGCCCCCGACCAGAAGCCCGGCGATCTCAGGGCGCCGGTCCGGTCCGAAGCGCGGCACCACCTCAGGCCGCCCAAGCTCCTCGGGATCGAGGGAGGATGGCTTGAGCACGACGAGGTGCCTCTCGCTCGTGGCGTCGCGATCATACGAGGAGATGATCAGGCTGAAATTCTCCGGCTCCAGCCCGCGCAGCAGCGAGCCGCAGAAAATATTGGGGACGCCGAGCAGGCGGGTGACGCAGATATTGGGCATCTGGGTCTCGCCGCCGGCGGAGACCACGAGATCGGCCTCGGGCAGCGCTTCGGCATCGATGCGGTAGGCCATCCGCAGCATGCGCGGCGGATAGAATGACTTCGCGTTGATGCGCGCCCGCAGCCAGCGCGTCGGCACGATCCATTTGCGCTGCACCTCGATGCGCGTCACCTCGACGGGACGGAGGCGCGACAGTGCCGTAATCACGCCCTGAGCGATGTGGTAGTGCCCGGGCCTGGTGTCGGCGAGGAAGATGATTCTAAGCGGGGTCAACGCTGGCTTGGGCCTCGGCTTTAGATCTTGGCTTGGATCTTGGCTGGGATGGCTGCCAGCGTCATAGCCCAACCTTGGCGCTGGCTCCAAGCTTCGTTTTCTGCGAAGCGCCGCGGCGCGGGTTGGCAAAGGGCTTGCGCCTCAGCAGTATTGACGGCAGGTGAAGAAAGAGAAGGAGCATCACGTGACCGCAAAAGACCCTCATGCCGAATGGATTCTCAAGGCGATGGTGGCGGTGGCGGCCTCGGACGGGCGGCTCGATTCCCGCGAGGTCGGCCTCATCCAGCAGGTCTACAAGGACCAGTCGGGCCGGACGCTGACGGCCGATGAGATCGCCCGCGCGCCGGCGACAACGCCGGCGGCGACATGCTCGCCAAGTTCGCCGCGGCCGCGGAGACGCTCGACCAGAACACCAAGGAAGAGATGATCCGCTCGGCCTATCTGGTGCTGCTCGCCGACGACAGAATCGCGGGCGAAGAGCGCAAGAAGCTTCAGGACCTGTCCCACGCCCTGAAGATCCCGGAAATCCATTTCGGCGCGATCTTGGAGGACTTGGCGATCTGGCTCGCCAGGCAGAAAAGCTAAGGGCCACCTTGCCGAAGCCCGCCGGGACCGACTAGTTTCTGCCCGCTATTCCAGTCCCCCGCCCGCGCGCGCCTCAAGGCCGATGATCCTCTCGCACAAACATAAATTCATCTACATCAAGACGCGCAAGACGGCCTCGTCGAGCATCGAGGCGATGTTGTCGCGGATCTGCGGGCCCGAGGACGTGATCACGCCGACCACCGACCGGCTGATGACGGGCGAGCGCATGCCGCCGCAAAACTTCCGGCTCGACCACCCGCTCGTACCGAAACGCTCGCTGCTGCGCCGGTTTCTGCTGCGACCGGAGCGCGTCTATCACCCGACGATCGGCTTTTACGAGCACATCCCCGCGTGGCGCATCAAGGCCTATGTGGGCGAGGAGATCTGGAACAGCTATTACAAGTTCACCTTCGAGCGGAACCCCTGGGACAAGCAGATCTCCTGGTATTTCTACAAGACCAAGAGCAAGGCACAGCGCCCATCCTTCGAGAGCTTCATGGCCGACAAGGAGAAGGCGTGCGTGGAGAACTACTCGCTCTACACCACCGACGGCGAGATCGCCGTGGACTTTCTCGGCCGCTACGAGACGCTCGGCGACGACCTCGCCCATGCGCTGAAGGAGATCGGCATCGAGAATGCGGCGCCCCTGCCCGAGCTCAATGTCTTTGGCAGCGGCGGCGATTACCGGAAGCTCTATACCGACAGACGCGCAAGCTCGTCGAGGACTGGTACGCGCCCGAGATCGAGGCATTCGGCTACGAGTTCTAGGCCAGCTTGCCCTAATACACTTTTCCCCGCATCCGCTTGGCGTAATAGCGCACATCCTCGCGCGCCCGCATCATGTGATAGCGGAGGGTGTCGGCCGGACTACGCTGCCAGGTCTTGAAGCCGGCGCGTGCCGTGCGCAACGTGCGTACGGGGTGCAGCGCGCCGAAATGCTTGCCGATGCGCGCCTGCCACCAATCGTGCGGCTTCAGCGTGACGTGCAGGTTCCGCCCGTCGGGCAGCAAGCGCTTCGCCGGCGCGGTATCCACGACGATCAACGCGTCGCGGCACATAGAGCGCATGTCGGCGAGCACGTCGTCGAGGTCGTGCTCCTCGATATGCTCGAGCACGTCGATATTGATGAGGAGATCGGCCTTCACCTTCGGCTTCTCGGCGAAGGCGGGGATCGCCGGGTCGTAGCGGTAGAGATCGAGCGGATAGCCGAGGTCGAGCCGGTCGACCAGAACGCTCTGCCCGCAGCCATAATCGATCACGGATCGAGGCTTGAGGAGCTGGATCTCCGGGCGCAGCAGGCGCAGGCTCTTGAGCGACGTGTTGCCATAGGTCCCAGTCGCATGGATCTGCGCGTACGCCTCGATAAGCTTGCTGTTCCCGGCCATTTTTATCTGCTCCCGCGCCAGCCTTGCCCGGCCAGCGCGGGCAGGTGCAGGCGCGGAAGAACATCCCTTCGTTCGCGTTCGTTCCTAGCTACTATGAAAAGAGGTCGGCCTGCCTCGATACTACCCAAAATGTCGCTATGCCTTCCGCGGGGTCGCCTTTGCTAGCCCCTAGGAGCAGAGAAGCTGACTCGCGGAAGCTTGCCGGAACCAGGGCCAAACGCTTAGTTTCTGGCCGCAATCAGTCGAGCCGAAGCGCGACCAGGGCCTATGATCATCTCGCATAAGCATAAGTTCATCTTTCTCAAGACGAAGAAGACAGCGGGCACGAGCATCGAGGTGGCCCTGTCGTCGCTTTGCGGCGATGAGGATGTGCTCACACCTCTGGTCGAGACCGACGAGCGCCTTCGCGCCGGCATACGCGGCCCGCAGAATTGGCGGCAGCATGGCTGGTGGCAGAGTCCGCGTCCCATTTGGAAGCGCCGTATATTAAGGGCCGCGCCCCAGGATCATGGCTTCTACAACCACATGACGGCTGGGGCGGCGAAGGCCCTCATCAATGACGACCAATTGTGGCACAGTTATTTCAAGTTCGCCTTCGACCGGAACCCTTGGGACCGCGAGGTCTCCTACTACCACTACTGCTATCGCGGCGCGGATGCGCGACCGTCCTTCGATCGCTTCATCGCGACCGACCGGCGGGCGCGCCTCAACAACTACGAGATCTATTCGATCGGCGGCGATGTCGCGGTCGACTTCGTGGGACGCTATGAGACGCTCGAGGACGATCTAAAACACGCACTTTCTCACGTGGGCCTGTCCGCCGCTCCCTCGCTCCCGCGCGCCAAAGGCGATATCAGAAAGGAGCAGCGGAGCTATCAGGAGTACTACACCCCGGAAACGCAGCGCCTCATCGGCGAATGGTATCGCCCTGAAATCGCGCTACTCGGCTACGAATTCTGATCCGGCATGATTATCTCGCACTCACATCGCTTCATCTTCATCAAGACCAACAAGACGGCCGGCACCAGCATCGAGGCGGCGCTGACGTCGCTTTGCGGCGGACGAGCCGTGATCACGCCCTTCCGCGCCGATAACGAACCCTATCGCGCAGGCCGCGGTCCTCAGAACTATCGGATTGAGCATCCCGCGAAACCCAAACGCCCCTGGTGGCGGACGCTGTTCGGGCGCCCGGAACGCTACTGGCATCCGAGCGTCGGCTTCTACGAGCACATGCCCGCGGGGCAAATCCGTAAGTATGTCGGCGAGGACGTTTGGCGCAGCTACTACAAATTCGCCTTCGATCGTAACCCGTGGGACCGCCAAGTCTCCTGGTATCATTACAAGACAAAGAGCAAGCGCCGGCGCCCGAGCTTCGAGCGCTTCATGCGCAGCCGCACCGCCTTCGTTCGGAATTACGAGCTTTATGCGATCGACGGTACGGTTGCGGTCACTTCGTCGGACGCTTCGAAACTCTGAGTGAGGATCTTGCGTCGGTCATGCAGACTGTAGGCGTCGAGACGGAACTCGCCCTGCCGAAGACAAACGTCTCGGAGTCCGGAGACTATCGCAGCTACTACACGCCGGATCTGCGAGATCGCGTGGCGGAATGGTATGCGCCGGAGATCAAGCTATTAGGCTATGCGTTTGAGTAGGAAGCGGCGGGCCCAAGAGGCCCGCCGCCAAAGTCCGCTTACTGCTCGCAGTTCGCGGTATCGACATTCCAGGTGCCGCCCGCCGCCTCGCAGTCGGCCTGGGTGTCGCCGGCGAATGCGGGGCTGGTGACGGCAAGCGCGGACGCGATGGCAAGCATGGAAACGAAATACTTCATGGTCATACCCTCTGTTTGACGCCTGCGACGATGCAAGGCGCATCACTAACCGCCACTGGCGGGCTGCGTTCCCAGCTGATGCAAACTAAGGCAGCTTGCCCTTGAATTACCCAAAGTATGGTTGGCTCACCGCCGTTCCACTTTCGGCATGGCGGTCTCCACAGCCTAAAGGCGGGCGAGGTTTGTCGAGGTTGGTTGTGGATGCTGCAGCGGCCTCAAAAGGGCCGGCGTGGTTTCCCGCATTTCTCAGACGCTGCAGGGAAACAATGGAGCGGCGGGCCCGGGACTAACCGTGGCCCGCGCCGCTATGTTACTCTTTCTCAACGCAAGCGCTGTTCTGGGCATCCCAAATGCCTCCGACCGCCAGGCAGTCTGCCTTGTTGGCGGGAGCCTCTTGGGCGAAAGCAGGACCCGTGAGGGCAAGCGCGGACGTGATCGCGAGCATGGAGACGAAATACTTCATTGGTCGTACCTCCGTTCGGGTTTCCCCTGCGATGATGCAGCGCCGAAAAACGTCCCTCCGCTCGAGCCAGTTCCTGGCGGCCGTGAAGAAAGGCAGCCTGCCCCAACATGACCCAAAGTGTGGCTGAGCCAAAACTTCCTCACACGTGAGCGAGATTTTGCCACGTGGGTTGCCGCCAAGCTTCTCGAGTCAAGTGAATTTGTCCTCCTGCGCGCCAATAATTTCGACTCCCTCAGTGCGTGCATTGCCTAAGATGCTGCGAAAAATACGCCGCATGCGAGCAATGGGAGGAACTCATGGAGCGTCGAACATTCTTGCTTGGCGGGGCGGCCGCCACAGCCGCCGGGGTCGTTTCACAGCCCGCTGCCTCCCAATCGCCTCCGGTGCCGAGGCAGCCCTTGTCCCCGGGCGATCTCGAATCGACCGTCGCGCGGCTCAGAAAGCAATTTCTCGCCGAGTTCGATCCCGCCTATGTCGAGAACGTCATCGTCCCTCATTTCCTGGTGAGCACCTATGACGGGGAGCGGTTGTGGCTTCCCATGATCAACACCGAGTTCACCAAGGAGAATGCACTCCCCTATGACCTCTGGGGGCTCTTGAGCGAGACCTGGAAGCCCGCTCCCGAGGACGGCGTTACGGTCTTCCTCCAAGGGCTGGAGAAGCGCGGACCGCATAATCGCCGCAAACGAATTTACATGACGGCGCTAACGCCGGATCTTTATCGCCCAATGTACGGCGACAAGGTCGTCGGCTTCTTCGACAAGCTGCTGGACGACGCGAACACCGGCAAGCCGCTGATGCGGCCGTATCTCGAAAGCTATTTCGATCTCTATTGGGATTTGCATCTCGGGGTCAAAGGCGACGCAATTCCGCAGCAGGTGCACGACATCGGGCAGGCGTTCAACACCGTCTTGGCCTATCGCGACGTGACCCAGAAGATCGTCTACGAGAACTATATGACGGTTCGGGCCAACCTTGCGTTCCTCAAAACGTGGATCGACGACCGCCTCACCGATATCGAGAACGGCAAGACCCCAAACCCCGAGAAGACCTTCGCTTGGTACTGGATCAAGAACGCCGGGAACGGAGAGTATTTCGCACACAAGGATGTCGTGTTCGAGGTGTTCCACAATTTCGTGGCGCTCAGCCAGTGGGGCAACACGCTCTACAACATCATGCTCAAGCTCGCCATCGACACCGGCGATCCCGATGCGCGTGCCTGGTTCAAGAAGACCATGGAAGGGAACCCCGATGACGCGGCCGGCGAGGCATTCACGCCGCTGGAACGTTTCGTCATGGAGCTGTTCCGCACGATCTCGCCAAACGGCGGGAGCATCTCGGCAATGGAGGAGGTGCGGACACCGCCTTACCAGCGTCATGGCTATGTCGTGAGCCCGCATACCTCGACCAGTTTCGATCCGGTTCACTGGAAGGATCCGGAGGAGTTCAATCCCGATCGTTACAAGACTGCTCCGACCAGTCACGACATCAACGAGGAGACCTGCGAGCAGATCGGCTTCGCGAAATGTCCCTTCTCGAGCGAGCCCTTCGACGTCGCTGACGGCCGCAAGGCCGCCATCAGCAATAGTGGCTTCGGCACTGTTTACGGCATCGTCGATGGCGAGCCGCTGCCGGTCTGCGATTATGCGGCTTTGCGCCTTTCGGTTTCGGCTATCGCCGGTGTCCCGGCGAGCAGCTCACCATCCAAGTGTTCGAGGATTTTCTGCGCAAGGTGTGGGACAGCGGAATCCAATTCCACAAGCTTGATATCGCTAACCCCGAACCGTTGCCTATCGGACCCACCACGGTCATCGGCGATAATGTCGGCTTCAGCCGCCAAGCCTAGTCGTTACGCATGAGCTACAGGCTTTAAGCCAAAGCAAAAGGGGAAGGAAGTCAATGACGTACCATCGCGCAATTCTGCTCATTGTCTTTGCCGTGATCGTTGGTGCCGTAAGCACGGCCGAGGCCGGCAAGAGAAAATGCGCAGAAGACTACCGGCGGTTCTGCGGCCAATGGGGCCTTGAGACCAGGGGTTTGCAGAATTGCATGCGCGCCCACGGGAATTATTTGAGCAAACGTTGCGTCAAAGGACTGATCCAGGCTGGCGCAATCTCTCAGGCAGAAGTGAACCGCAAACGGCAAGCGCTCGGTCGCTAGCTGAAGGCGATCCTCGGCTACTTGGCGGACGCCGTTAAGGCCGCCGAGGATATCCGCCTGCCGGGATGCGGACGCGCTGGGGCGCGTCGCCCTGCTTGTAGCCGCGGAAGCGGGAGCGAAGGGTGGTGGGCCCGGGAGGGCTCGAACCTCCAACCAGACGGTTATGAGCCGCCGGCTCTAACCAATTGAGCTACGGGCCCCCACGCGAGGATAGTTAAAATCCCTTGTGTTTCGGCATGCTATTCGCGCCTCACAATTCCGCCTCATAGCAGATTCCTGATACGCCCAACACCGAACCCATCCCACCAATTGCGGAAATCTCCCAGACAATGACCCTTTCCTCTCCCTTGAAGCTCGTCTTCCCGGCGCTCGCCCTGCTCGCCTCTTTCCTCGCCTTCGAAGCGCCGGCCGCGCTGGCCGATGCGCCCGAGAAGCGCACCCTCTCGCTGTCCGCCACGGGCACGGTGAAGACGACGCCCGACAAGGTGGACATCACCACCGGCGTCACCGCCGAAGGCCAGACCGCGCGGGACGCGCTCGACAAGAACACCGAAGCGATGAGCAAGGTCGTGGCCGGGCTCAAAGAGGCGGGCATCGATCCCAAGGACATCCAAACCACGAATTTCTCCGTGTCGCCGATCTACGAGCAGAAAAAGCAAGGCCAGGCCGCCTTCATCACGGGCTACCGGGTGACAAACCAAGTCCACATCACCGTGCGGGACACCGAGAAGCTCGGCGAGATTCTGGACACGGTGGTGCGGCTCGGAGCCAATCAGATCGGCTCGATCGAATTCGGGGTGTCGGAACCCGAAGAGCTGAAGGACGAGGCGCGCAAACAGGCCATGCGCAACGCCATCGCCGATGCGGAGCTTTATGCGGAGACGGCCGGCGTCGAGCTCGGGCCCGTGCTGACCATCACCGAGGAAGACGGCGGCTTTATCCCGCGCTATGCGGAAGCCGCGGCGCCCATGGCCATGGACAAGGCCGTGCCGATCGAGGCCGGGACCACGACCGTGCAGGTGCGGCTCCGCGTGACATGGGAGCTGCGCTGACGCGGCCGGGAATTGCGCTCACGCGCTGGGAGCCAACCCTCAGACTGATCCAGATCAAGGCCGAACGATCGCGGTTCACGGTAGTTTTCCTCTCATGACCGCCCTCAATCCCGAGTTGGGCGGGGATCCCCTCGCCCACGACCGCGCCATCATGGTGTCGCGCCATCTCGAAGCGCGCGGCATCCACGACCCTCGCGTTCTAGAGGCCATGGGTCAGGTGCCCCGCGAGGCCTTCGTGGGCGAGTTCTTGACCGAATTCGCCTATGAGGATTCCGCGCTTCCCATCGAAGCCGGGCAGACCATCTCCCAGCCCTATATCGTCGCGCGGATGATCGAGCTCGCCGAGCTCAAGCCCGGCGACAAGGTGCTCGAAGTGGGCGCCGGCTCCGGCTACGCGGCAGCCGTGATCAGCCGCATCGCCGGCGAGGTCTACGCCATCGAGCGCCACGAGGCGCTCGCCACGCAAGCCCGCGCCCGCGAGGACCGGCTCGGCTACCACAATGTGGAGATCATTTGCGCCGACGGCACCAAAGGCTGGCCGGAAAGCGCTCCTTACGATGCGATCATCGTGTCCGCCGGCGGGCCCAAAGTGCCCGAGGCCCTGAAGCGGCAATTGACGATCGGCGGACGCCTCGTGATCCCCGTGGGCCGCGACGTGCATCAGACCTTGCTGCGCGTGCGGCGCACCGGACAAGACTCGTTCGAAGAAGAAGATCACGGCGCTGTCACGTTCGTGCCGCTGATCGGTGAAGAAGGCTGGGGCG